>DATLIL010000097.1:0-9686 GCA_035539475.1 Polyangiaceae bacterium | reverse complement strand
ACGGCAAGCGCGCGGCGCGCTTCGTCACGCTGCTCGGCTTCGGCCTGGCGCTGCTGGCGTACAGCTTCATCTTCATCGCCGGCGCCGTACCGATCGCCGATCTGGCCCGCGGCGCGGACTGGAAAGGCGTGACCGACGCCTCGTTCAACAACGTGTTCCTCGGCTCGCAGCGCATGATCCTGGCCTCGATGACGGCTTACATCGTGGCGCAGTTCGTCGATATCGGCGTCTTTCACCTGCTCCGCCGCGTGACCCAGAACCGCTTCTTGTGGCTCAGGGCCACCGGTTCCACGATGGTGAGCCAGCTGATCGACACCGTCACCATCACCGTCGTGGCCTGGTCGGGCATCATGACCAGCAGCCAGATCGTCAACGTCGTCTTCAGCGCCTACACGTTGAAGATCATGATCGCGATCGGCCTCACACCGCTGGTCTATCTGGCGCACGCCGCTCTGGAACGTGGCCTCGGCCTCAAGCCAGTACCGCTCGAGGTCGAGGCCGCCGAGTAGAGCCGGTCACTCGCCGATGAAGATGAGCTGCACGCCGTCGTAGCCGAGCGACGCCAGCGCGATGCCGTCTGCCACGTCGAGGTCGGAAACGTAGCCGTGCACTGGCACCGACCTGACGACTTCCGGCGCCGCGGCGTCGGCTGCATCGACCACGCTGAGCTCACCGCGCCAGCCCGTCGAGAGCAGCACGCGCGTTCCGCTGGCGACCAGGCCGGAGCTCGACCAGTAGTCACCGCCCTCGATATCGACGCGGCCGACCGCGTATGAGCCGGAGCTCAGGCCGGCGATGGTGATGAGTGGCAACGGCCGGTTGCTGCCGCCGTAGTAACCGCAGTCGAAGCAGTCGCCGACGTAGCCGTAGTAGCTGCCCCAGTTCGACAGCGTGATGAACGTGCGATCGTCGCCCGAGGTGGACTGTGAGACGAACTCGCCGAGCTCGAGGTCATGCGCACCCTGGATGCCGGCGAAGACGCCCAGGCGCACGAGCTTGAGGCTCTGCTTCACCGCGACGCACAGCCCGGGCCCGGTCCAGTTGACCTGGTCGTAGGGCGTGAAGCTGCCGGCGTTGTTGAAGACCGTGTAGCACTCGTCGTAGTCGTTGGTCTGCTTGGTGAGCGAGGTGTAGTCGACGGTGATGGCGCCGGCGCTGGCCGCGTCGTAGGCGAGCAGGCTGCCCGGGATGTTGATCGGCCCGAGCAGGGTCGGAGCGCTCGGGGTGCTGACGTCGATGCGGTCGAGGTAGAAGCGGACCGCACTGGCGTCGGCGTTGGCTGCCTCGTAGTGGCTGAGCGCCACGAGGTCGCCGCTGGCGATCAGGCCGGTCGTGCCCAGGCCCACCGGGATCTCGAGGGTTCGCGAGCTCGGGCTGGTCGGATCCGCGAGGTCGATGACGTCGACGAAGCTCCGGATCTTGGTCTGCTCGTAGGTCACCTCGTCGTACTGGTACTGCGTGCGGAGCAGCGCCAGGGTGGTGCCGATCTGCACGATGTCCGCGCCGCTCGGCGCCAGGTTCGAGCCGTAATAGTAGTAGTAGCTGCCGTCGGTGTTGGCGGGCAGCGCGTGTGTGCCGACCAGCGCCGGCGCCGTCGGGTCCGAGACGTCGACCACGGCCACGTGCATCTGCCAGGCGGAGCTGCTGTAGCTCTCGTACAGAACGTACGCGTAGTGGCCGTTGGAGAACAGCTTGTGCGCGTACCAGCCGTACCAGCTGCAACCGCGCTCCATCTGTCCGCCGATGACGTCGGCCAGATCCAGCGAGCCCAGCGGAACCGGGCTGTCGGCGCCGGTCAGCGTGGTCACTTCCAGGCGCGGTGCGCTGGTCCACCAGTCGTTGCTCAAGCGCACGACGTGATCGCCGACGACGGCGCTCTGGTTCACGTTGTTGAGCAGCGGCAGATCGGCGGTCTCCGCGGGCGCGTCACGGTCGGCGACGTCGAAGGTCTGCACGCGCTCGTCCGAAACCGTGAACAGGCGCTCGTCGTACATGAAGCCGCGCCGCGCCTGACCCACCGACTCGGCCACGCCGCGCAGCGTCAGCGCGTCGTCCTGCCAGTCGATCATCTGCACGCCGCTCTGGTAGGAGCCGCAGCCGTCGGGGCTGCTCTCGTAGGAGTAGCCCGAGAACGGCACCAGGATCATGCCGCTCTCGTCCATCACGTTGAAGGCCTTGTGGATGCGATCCTGGTCCTCTGCCAGGTTGCCCCAGTCGCCGCCGAAGTTGACGCGGTCGACCATGGTCGGCGCCGCCATGTTCGTGACGTCGAACAGCGACACCGTCACGGCGCCGTCGGGGTTGCCCTGATCGAAGCCCAGCCCGAGCACGCGGTCACCGCGCGGCTCCATGTGGTAGACCCAACCCGGCATCTCGAGCTCGCCGACCTGGCGCGGCAGCGTCGGAACACTCAGGTCGATGGTGAACAGCGGATCGGTCTGCTGGAAGGTGATGGCGTAGCCGCGCGTCCCGTCGAAGCGCACCGTCTGCAGCTGCTCGGGCCGGGGCAACACCATCTCCGTGCGGCCGAGCTTGGTCAGGCTGTCGGCCGAGTTGACCTGCCACGTCTGAATCACTGGCGGTCGCGTGAGATCCCACTGCGGAGGCTGGCTGATCACGCGCAGCACGCCTTCGAACTCGTCCATCTGCCAGCGGCTGCTGATCTCGCCTTCGGCCTCGACTCGGCTGCCCGGCTCGAGGGTGCCAGCCGGATCGGAGATGTCGATCACGTTGATGGTCGAGCCCAGGTTCTGATCGGTCGAGTACTCGACGCCCGCCACGTACATGCGGTCTTCGGTGACCGTCACGCTGCGGCGCCACCAGCCGTACTCGTTGTTCTGATCGTTGTAACGGAGCTCGTCGACCTTGGTCACCGCCAGCGGGTCGGAGATGTCGAGCGAGAGGATGGTCGTGCCCGGCGACGTGGCGTCGCAGCCCCAGCAGTAGGTGTCCTGGTAACCGACGACGTAGAGGACGTCGCCCACGATGCGCGAATCCGAAATAGAGCCGGGGATGCGGAAGCTGCCGAGCTGGGTGATGTTACTCGGGTCGCTCACGTCCAGCGCGAGCACGCGGCTCGACTGCGTCCAGGTCCAGGTGTCGTTGGCCTCGTCGAGCTCGTACGCGCCGTAGTCGTTGAAGAGAGCGAGCACCACGCTGTCGCGCAGGTACATCTCGAACGGCATCGCGTCGGTCTTGAAGCGCCCCAGGAGCCCGAGCTCATCACGGGTGGAGACATCGATCACACTGAGGCCGCCGTACTGCGACAGTGCGTAGAGCGTGCCGTCGCCGAGCTTGATGATGTCCGCCTCTTCGATCGCGCGGGCGGCGTCTCCATCTCCGCCGCTGGCGCCTGCCCCTGGAGTCGGCGGCGCCGAAGAGCTCGTTCCACCGCTGCCGCTCGCAGCGTCTTCACCGGCGTTGAGGCCGCCGCTACGCGAGCTCGGACCGCCGGGGTTGGACGAGACGTAGTCGCCTCCGCCGCTCTGGCCGTCGCCCTTGTCGCTGGCACAACCGACCGCGAAGGCTGCCGCCGCGGTGACCCAAATTCCAAGCCGTATAGTCAGATTCATGGCACTCAACCTCGCACTGGCACAGTAGTCGTGCCGGATGTTGTGCAAGGCTCGTGCCTGCAGATTTTATGCTGGATTTGTCAAAGTCGCCCGGCGGCGATTGGCACAGCCTGGCACAGACCGGGTCACGGTGAGCAGCGTGCCTTGCACTCGTCGAGCGCCTTCTTGCAGGCAGCCAATCCGTCCATCGAGGTGCCCCCATCCGGATCGGGCGGCTGCTGAGAGAGGCAGGTCTGGAGCCCGGTCTGACACGCCTGCTGGCAGCTCGGATCTGCTTTGGGCTCTGCCTCGGCAGTGGCCGCAGGAGCCGTGCTCGTGGCCGCGGTCGGTGCCGGATCCGACTCGGTCGGCTTGGGGCGGTCTTCTTCCGCGCGGACTTCGCGGGTTGGGCGCTCCTTGCGCGGCTCGGGAGCAACCGAGGCCGGAGTGAGCTCGCTCTTCGTCGTGGACGGCGGCTCGGGAGCGGGAAGAGGGCGTGATGCCTGTTCGCTCTCTCCCTTGCAGGCCAAGAGAGCGAGAGCCGAGAGAAGCCAGCACGTTCTCATGGCTCGAGCCTACCCCGATCAGCAGGGGTAGGAGCAACGGGGGCGCAGCAGCGCGGAAAATTACGAGCTCATAGCAAGTCGCGCGCGGCCATCTTCGCGGCGTTGTAGCCGCACATGCCATGAACGCCGGCCCCCGGATGCGCGTAGCTCGAGCACAGGTAGAGGCCACGCACCGGTGTGCGGTAGCGAAAGTAGGGGAACGCCGGCCGGAACAGCAGCTGATTGTGCCAGGCGTTCGTGCCACCACCGAGATCGCCTCCACGCAGATTGGCGTTCTGCTTCTCCAGATCAGCGGGCGATGCCACGTGACGCGCGAGGATGGTCTGACGAAATCCCGGTGCGAGACCCTCGATGCGTTCTTCCACACGTTCGGCGAAGCGCTTGCCGCCTTCTTCCCAGCCGCCGGGCAGCGTGTTCGGCACGCGCGAATAGCAATAGAGCGTGTGCTTGCCTTCCGGGGCGCGGCTGGGGTCGACGAGCGTGTGCTGGCCGATCACGAGGTAGGGGCGCTCGGGCAGGACACCGGCCCGGATTTCTGCGACGAAACGCGCGAGGTCGTCGATGCTCTCGCCGGCGTGCACGACCGCGCTCTCGCGCGCTTCCGCGACGGTCCACGGCGGCGGCGCCGAGAGCGCGAAGTCGAGCTTGATGGTGCCGAAGCCATGCGTAAAGCGCGTCATCCTGCGCTGCAGCCAGCGCGGCACGTCACGGCGCTCGAGCAGGTCGAGGAAGAGCGCGGGCGCGGAGGTGTCCGAGAGCACGGCGCGGCGTGCGGCGATCTCGCTGCCGTCAGCCAGTCGCACGCCATGGGCTCGGCCGCGGCGAACGATGATGCGCTCCACCCTGGCGCCGAGCATCACCTTGCCGCCGCGATTCTCGAGCAACGTGATCAGCGCGTCGGTGATGCGCTGGGCCCCGCCGCGCGGAACGGCGTAGCCGCCGGTGGTCGCGGTCATGGCCAGCATGTAACCGAGGCCCGTGCTGAAGTGATCGTCGGGGCCCGCGTCGACGTGCAGCGCCACGCCCGGCAGTACACGCCGCGCCGCCTCGCTCTCGAACAACCGCGTCGCGTTGCTGCGCAGCGAGCGCGAGAACAGCGCCCCGATGCGCAGGGCGTTGCCGATGCCGAGCTTCAGCAGCGCGCCGATCGCGGGGAACGGCAGCATCAGCGCGGCCAGCAGCCGAGGCTCGATGCTGGCGTGAAAGCGGGCGAGATCGCGGAATGCGTCACCGTCGGCGGGCGACCCGAAGTGGCGAGCGGCCTCGTCCAGGTCGCGTGCGATGCAGGCGTAGCTGCCGTCCAGCGCCGGATGACAGCTCTCGAAGCGCGCGTTCAGCCACTCCACGCCGTGGCGCTCGAGGTCGAGCTCACGAAAGGCGAGGCTGCTCCGACCGAAGGGAAAGAAGCCGGCGCCGACGTCGTGCACGAAGCCGGGCAGGGTCAGCTCCTCGGAGGCGAGCGCTCCGCCCGGCCGTCGTGAGTTGGCCTCGAGCACCAAGACTCGAGCGCCCAGCCCGGCGAGCAGGCAGGCCGCGAACAGGCCGTTGGGGCCCGAACCGATGACGATGACGTCGGGGTCTTGCAAGAAGGCGCGCATGATAGCCTGCCCGCTTTCCATCGCGACCGACCTTTGATAGACGGATAGGGTGACTGACCGGCTCGTCCTCGGCATCGATCCTGGTACCCGCAAGCTCGGCTGGGGGCTGGTCGTCCGGCGCGGTCAGCGCCTGGAGCACGTCGCGCACGGCGTGCTTTGTCTCGACGCCGAAGCCCCGCTCGCCGAGCGCCTGTGCGAGATCGACGAGGGTCTCGCTGACGTCATCGAGCGGCATCGTCCACAGGTCGGCTCCGTCGAGTCCCTGTTCTTCCATAAGGACGCGCAGGCGGCGGCCAAGCTCGGTCACGCTCGCGGCGTCGTGCTGCTCGCCTTCGCACGCGCCAAGCTGCCCGTGTTCGAGTACGCACCCGCGCTCGTGAAGCGCACCGTGGCGGGCAAGGGTCAGGCGGCCAAGGAGCAGGTCGCCATGGTGATCAAAGCGATGCTCGGGCTGCGCGAGACCCCACCGGCCGACGCAGCCGACGCCCTGGCCATCGCCGTGACGCACCTGCGCGCGGCAGCAGTCGCCGAAGCGGTCAGCCAGTCCAATCGGGCCCGTCCCGTTGCGCTCCGGCTGAAATTTGCGAACCGATGAAATCTTTTGGGGGTTGGTACGTTGAACCTGGTGGCAGCCGAACGTACAACGACTCAAAGGTAGCCCCCATGCTTCGCCGTTCCTTCGTGATCGCCTCCCACAGTGCCGTTTCCGCGCTCGTTTGCGCGCCGACCTTCGCACAGGGGCAATCTGCCCCGGCCCAGGCTCCCCTGACGGCCGACCAGATCGTCGACCGCGTGCAGGCCTTCTACGACAAGACCAAGGTCTTCAAGTCGAGCTTCAAGCAGCGCTACTCGGTCAAGGCCTACGCCAAGACCAAGGACAGCACCGGCGAGGTGATCTTCGAGAAGCCCGGCAAGATGAGCTGGCGCTACACGAACAACGGCAACCGCGTCGTGTCGGACGGCAAGCTGATCAAGGTCTACGAGAAGGACAACAAGCAGATGTACGAGCAGCCGCTCGACAAGAGCCAGTACCCGGCGGCGCTCGCGTTCTTGACCGGCGGCGGCAAGCTCAAGGATTCGTTCACCTGGGAACGCGCCGACGCCAAGCAGATGGGCTTCGAGGGCGGCTTCGTGCTGGTCGGCACGCCGAAAGAAGCCACGCCCGCCTACCAGAAGATTTTCCTCTACGTCGACGGGGCCACGTACCAGGTGCGGCGCGTGCTGCTGCTCGATGCGCAGGGCAACAAGAACCGCTTCGATTTCGTCAAGCCGCAGGTCAACAGCAAGGCTCCTCCCGGCGAGTTCAACTTCACGCCCCCGCCCGGTACGCAAGTCATCCGGCCCTGACGCCCTCCGGACCTACGTCCGGTTCAGTACAGCCAGAATCGAGTAGACCTCGATTTTCGACGGCAGCAACAAGCTTCCGTGCCGCTGGTGCCTCTGGCAGGATGGCGCGGCCATGGCTTTCGTTCGCTCCAAGGGGTTCATCGTCCCCTCTTTCTTTGCGCTGACCTTGCTCTTGAGTGCTTCTGCCTACGGGCAAGAGGCGATCTCGGAGGAAGCCAAAGGCTACTTCCGCAACGGTGTCGAGCTGCTCGAGAGCCAGCCGCCGAACTACCAGGACGCGTACTACCAGTTCAAGCTCGCGTACGAGAAGAGCAACAGCTGGAAGGTGCTCGGCAATCTCGGTCTGTGTGCGCTCAAGCTCGAGCGCGACGGAGAGGCCGTCCAGTACTACAAGGAGTACCTGGATCGCGGTGGCAAGGAGATCGGGCCGGAGGAGCGCACGCAGCTCGAGCGCGACATCTTGCTCGTCAATGGCAACACCGCGACGGTGAAGCTCACTTCTGCGGTCCCCGACATCGAGATCGTGGCCGCTCGCGCGGGCTCGTCGGCGCCGCCGCAGACCTACAAGTTTCAGGGCACGGAGCTCGAGCTTCGGCTGCGTGGCGGCACGCACACGCTCACTGCCAACGCCCCGGACGGCAAGACGCAGCGCTGGGAAGTGGCGCTCTCGCCCGGCAAGGAAGTTGCGCACACCTTCGACTTCGTCGCGCCCCCTGAGGCGGCGCCCGGACAGCCGGCACCTCAGCCCGGCGCCACCACGCCTCCGCCTCAACCAGGCAGCAGCGGCGGTGGTGGCTCGGGCCTGAAAACCGCAGGTTTTGTCACCGCCGGTGTTGGTGGTGCGGCCCTGATTGCAGGCGTCATCGTCCGCTTCGTCGTCGCGCCGGGCAAGGCCGACGACGCCAAGGCCCTCTGCCGCGGCTCGGTCTGTCCGGAGTCGGCCGAGTCGGATTTCGATTCGGCGAATTCGATGGGTACCGTCGGCGGCGTGCTGATGATCGGCGGCGGCGTGCTTGCAGCGGCCGGTGTCGGCATGATCATCGCGGGCTCTTCCTCGAGCTCCGAGCAGGCCGCGCTGGTCGAACCCAAACCCAAGCTTCGTCTGGTCCCCGCCGTCGGCGCCAAGAGCGCTGGCCTGTGGGCAACCGGATCTTTCTAAACGCCCTCTCTCTCACAAGGTTCGTGCGATGAGCTTTCTTACGAGCAAGAACAAGCTGTTGATCTCCCTGCTGGTGGCTGGCACCAGCGTCGCCGCGGCCTGCCAGGTCGTCGACAAGGGCGAATACGAATTCGACGACACCAAGTTCTCCGGTACTGCCGGCACAAGCTCCCAAGCCGGTTCGACCGGCGACGCTGGCACCGGCAACATGGGAGGCTGCACCGACGGTGAGTTCCAGTGCACCGACACCGGCGTTCTGCTCGCCTGTGTGGACGGCGCCTTCCAGGACGAGGCCGACGGCATGGACTGCGGCGGCGCCGAGCTGTGCAGCGCGGCCGCCGGCACCTGTCGAGAGTGTCTCCCCGGTGAGTTCCGCTGCACCGACGAGAAGCTCGAGCAATGTAACCTCGACGGCACGGCCTACGAGCTGGCCGCCACCTGCGCCGACGCGGATTCGTGCAACGTCAGCACCAACAAGCAGAAGGGCTTCTGCACGGTGTGCGAGGCCGGTGCGACCGTCTGCGATCCGAAGGTCATCCTCACCGCGGGCGTCCAAGGCGCCGGCGGGCCGCAGGCCGCTTCCGAGCTGCGCGAGTGCAACGACGATGGCAGTGGCACGGTGCTGAGCGAGGTCTGCGGGTTTGCGCAGCCGATTTGCGACGCGGCCGAGGGCGCCTGCATGCGCTGCACGCCGAACGAGACACGCTGTATCAACGGTGCCGTCCAGACCTGCAACGCTGCGGGCAGTGCCTGGGAAGAGGACGTGGACTGCGGCTCGGTGGCCCTGTGTGACCCGATGGGTAACAGCGGGCCAGAGTGCCTGGCTGCTGCGTGTAACGTGGGTGACCCGGTGAGCTGCGACAGTGCCGGTCTGATCGAGGGCTGCGGTCTCGATGGCCAGCCGTTCGAAATCGTCGATTGTCCGAGCCAGGCCCGTTGCGAGGCCACCAAGCGCCGCTGCACGGACTGCGAGCCCGGCACCTTCCGCTGCGTCGGCGAGGACGTGCGCTGGTGCGGAGCGCTGTTCCTCGACGACGACTCGGTTACCCAGACGGTCACCGTTCGTCCGACCCTGCCGAGCCCCGGTACGGAGACCACCTACGTACAGTGCGCCTCCGGATGTACGGCTAGCGGGACCAGCTACAACTGCGGCGTGTGGTCCAAGACGCTCGACATGGGGACCTACGCGCCGGGGTACCGCTACACGAGCTGGTACGACTACGCAACTGGTGGCCAGAGCTGCCCCGGCGGCCAATACGCTACCGGGCTCGATCTTGCGAGCGTGTGCAACGTGTGCCGACCCAACCAGGTCTGGTGCAACGCGGACAACGAGATGATCAAGTGCGATGCCGACGGCCTCGGCACCAGCACGATCGAGGATTGCGGAAACAACGTTTGCGCCTACTGGCTCGAGCAGTGCCTGCCGGCGCTGCCCGGCGACAACGCGTGCATGCCCGACGGCAGG
>DATLIL010000096.1:0-1894 GCA_035539475.1 Polyangiaceae bacterium | reverse complement strand
GACGCTGGCACCGCCTTCGATGGCCGCCACCTCTACCAGATCACCGGTGAGGTCATTCAAAAGCTCGACGCTCGCAGCGGCAAGGTGCTCGCCACCATCCCGGCGCCAGGCAAGGGCCGCGACTCGGGCTTGGCCTGGGCGGAGGGCAAGCTCTGGGTCGGTCAATACCGCGACCGCAAGATCCACGGCATCGATCCGGACACGGGCGAGATCTTGAAGACGATCGAGTCGGATCGCTTCGTCACCGGCGTGAGCTGGGTCGACGGCGAGCTCTGGCACGCCACCTGGGAAGACGACGAGAGCGAGATCCGTCAGATCGACCCGAAGAGCGGCGCCGTGCTCGAGCGGCTGCAGATGCCGCACGGCACCGGCGTCAGCGGGCTCGAGTCCGACGGCAAGGATCTGTTCTATTGCGGCGGCGGGGCGAGCGGAAAGGTCCGCGCGGTGCGGCGCCCGAAGCGAGCCTGAGCTCTCACGGAGCGGTGCGCTTGCCCGAGCGGATGTCGCTCACGAGCGTCCAGGTCTCTTTCGTTCTCCAGGCGGCGCCGTCGAGCTTGGAGTCCCACAAGGACATGCCGGCGCGGCCGTGGTCGCGCAGCCAGCGCAGGTGCTCGAGAGCGGTCTTGCCACGCCATTCGTCCTTGTTGGCGGGCATCCCGAGCATCAGCTTGTCGACGTCGCCGCCGCTCGCGTCTTCTTGGGCCGCGAATCCGCGCCACTCCTCGGAGCCTGCGCCGATCTCCTCGTAGCCCATGGAGTTGATGCCGTCGACGAGCGGAAACAGGGTCTTCCACCAGCTCTGATTCGGCGCATGCCAGACGTAAGCAAACGTATCGATCGTCAGGCGCTTATTTCTGGCGCGCAGCTGAGCGGAGATGTCCTCGACGAACTTTACGTACACGTCCTTGTCACCGTCGAGCGAGCCGTTGCCCTCGAGGTCCAGATCGATGCCGTCGAGGTCGAGACGCTCCATCTCGGCGATCAGGCTGGCGGCAAACTCCTTGGGATGGTCGGCGAAACCCTTGCGCGCCCACTCCCAGTCCCAGGCCTCCTTCGCCACGTTGTAGTTGTAGACGCAGAGCAGGACGCGAACGCCGTGCGCGCGGCCCCAGTCTCGTAGCCCCTGGACGGCGGCGTCACTCGTGTCGTCGCCACGCTGAACGCGCTGCACGACGCGGCCGTCGGGCGACGGCTCCCAGAACTGCAGCCCGAGATCGGTGAGCCCGTCTTTCATGCCGACGCCCCCGAACGACTCGTCCAGGCGCGCCTTGGCCGCGCCCACGGCGTAAGGCGGGACCCAGCTCATCACCAGGCGCGGCGCCGACGACGAGCCTGGTGAGGGGGCGTTGGGCGAACCCGTGAGACAACCCGTGAGCGCGAGCGAGGTCAGGACGGCGGCCCAGACGGTTCGAGTCGGCATGCTCGAGGGACTAACGCAGCTCCACCAGCGCCGCGAGCCCGAGCGCGAATTTGCGATGAGCTTGAGCGGAATCAGCCGGTGTCGAGCAGGTCGCGCACACTCTCCAGTAGCGTTTCGCCCACGTACGGCTTGCCCAAGAAGGCAGCCTTCGGTTCGAGCGCGCGGCGCGCGACCTCGTCGTTCGTGTACCCGGACGTGTAGAGCACCCGCAGCTCGGGCCGCAGCTCGATCAATTTCTGCGCCAGCTCCGTGCCGCTCATGCCCGGCATGACGACGTCGGTGACCAGCAGATGAATCGGGGCGCGGAACTCGGCGGCGAGCTGCAGCGCTTCCGGTCCCCCGCCCGCCTCCAGAATCCGGTATTCGCGTTCTGCCAGGATCTTGACCCCGATCCTGCGCACTGCCGGATCGTCCTCCACGAACAGAATGGTCTCGCTGCCGGTACCCCTGGCGACGGTCGGCGGGCGTTCGAAC
>DATLIL010000095.1:0-14392 GCA_035539475.1 Polyangiaceae bacterium | reverse complement strand
GTCCCTGCCGCCGCCGCCGTCGCGAGCGGCAATACACCGCCGCCGGCTGTCACCACCAGCGAACCTGCCGTCGCGGTGACACCGGTTGCTCCAGTCGCGACGGCCAGCGCTCCGCCAGCTGCGTCGTCCTCACCGGCCCTCCGGCGCCGCGCGCCGGTCGCCTCCGCCGCTCGTGCGACCACCGCCGCCCCGACTCCGGGTACGACGAAGGCGACCACCGCCGAACCTTCGGGCGTCAAGCCGAAGGACGACTGGTAAGCTCAGTCTTTCTTCGTCGCGTCCAGCGCGCTCTCGATTTTTTCCGCTTCTTTCAGATGCATCTCCACGGTGGAGCGCATGTCGTTCAGGAGCGTCTTGAGCTCGCTGTCTTTGGCGCTCGGAATGAGCTTCTCGTCGAGCGCGGCGAGGACGTTACGGTGAGCCGCGACCTGGGCCTCCATGTACTCGTGATCGAAGTCAGCCGCGGGCGTGCTCGTGAGCCGCGAAATCGTCGTCTCGGACTCGATCTTGAGCTGGGTCGACTGGGACGTGTCTGCAGGCGTGACGCCGAGCTTGGTCGATAGCTTGCTGGCCTTCGCCCTGGCCTTGCCGTGCTGCGTGATCATCATGGCCGCAAAGTTCTTCACCTTGGCGCTCTTGGCCTTGGTCTGGGCGAGCTTGGCCTGGTCGACCTCCGAAGCGTTGGCCAGATCGATGATCTTGAAAATTTGCTCGTCGGTCATCGTCTCGGCTGCGGCTGTCGGCGCGGGCGCAGGAGCAGCAGGCGTGGTCTCCTCTGCCTTGCCGCTGGCCGGAGTCATGTGCTCGTCCTTGGGCGGCGTTGGCGTGGCGGCGGCCGTCGTCGGCTGGGCAGCGGGGGCGGCAGCCGCTGGCGCCGGGGTCTTGTCACGACCGCAGTGCAGGAGAGCCGCCGAGAGCACTAGCATCGAGACGTAGCTGGTCTTGAAACGGATCATGAATTCACCTCATCGGTTGCGACGCCCACTGCTAAGACCGAACGCAGGGGCTAGCAACGAGTGTGACTACTCAGTGCCGGGCAAAACCACGCCAACATGAGACGCAATTCATCTGATCCGGAACAAATGACCATTGAATGCGGAACTGTCAGCGACGAAAGTCCTGCGGTGAGTTCTTGTTCGCAGGGAGGATGAGATGGCCAGCAAGAAGAAGAAAAAGGCGGCGGGATTACGCCGTTCGTGTGGAGCGATGGGCGTGCACATGATGCTGCTGGAAAAGTATCCAGCTTTTCGCGCGCATCAGTTCAAGCTCGAGCGCGAGACAGCGCGTGTACGCGCAGCCGAGCTCGACTTGGCCAGGGTCGAGCTGGCCACGATCAAGGTCATCGTCCACGTCGTCTACAAGACCGACGCGCAGAACATTTCTAACGCGCAGATCGCGAGTCAGATCAAGGCGTTGAACAAGGATTTCCGTGCCCAAAATCCTGACCGCTCCAAGGTGCCCACCCCCTGGAAGGGCCTCGTCACCGATTCACGGATCCAGTTCAAGCTGGACGACGTGACCCGGACGCAGACGACACGCGCGTCGTTCGGGTCCGACGATTCGGTCAAGCACGCGAGCTCGGGCGGGATCGCCCCCGTCGACACGAGCAAGTACCTGAACTTGTGGGTCTGTGCGCTCGGCGGCGGACTGCTCGGCTATGCCCAGTTTCCCGGGGGGCCCAAGAGCACCGACGGGGTCGTGATCAACTACCGAGCCTTCGGCACCAACGGTTCGGCCGAGGCGCCCTTCAACAAGGGCCGCACCGCGACACACGAGGTCGGCCACTACTTCAACTTGCGGCACATCTGGGGTGACACCGAGGACTGCAGTGGCTCGGACTTCGTGGCGGACACGCCCAATAGCGCGGGCCCGAACTACCAGACACCCGCGTTTCCGAGCGTCAGCTGCAACAATGGCCCCAACGGCGACATGTTCATGAACTATATGGACTACACTGACGACGAGGCCATGTTCATGTTCACTACCCAGCAAGTAGCGCGCATGCGTACCGCCCTCGAAAACCGGCGCAGCGGCCTGCTCTGACGCGAGCTCTGGATGTTGCCCGAGCTCCTCAACACGACCTGGATTCACGTGTTCGAGGAGGACACGCCGCGGGGCGCGATGTACTGGCCGGATAGCGCAGACATTCCCCTTTCGCGCCGTCCGCGACGCCAGCTCGAGCTCTTGCCAGACGGGACGGCGCGGGTGTTCGAGCCCGACGCCGGGGATCGGTCGCGCGCGCACGCCGCTACCTGGCAGGAGAGCGGTGGTGAGCTCGTGATCCGCGTCGCCGCCAATCCACCGCGACCCGCCTACGAGCTTCGTGTCATCGAGCAGGCCAGCGATCACATCGTCGTCAGCCAATAGACGTAGGTAGCCAATGCCCAAGGATTCCGGCAACGAGCCATTCGAGATCAGCGAGCGCGTCACGCTTCAGGCGCTGACGCGCCCTTACCAGCGCGACCCGGGTGCGCCGCTGACCCGCCCGCTCAAGATCTTCACCCTCGATCCGTCGATCTCCGAGCAGCGCGGCGGCACCGCCACCGTGCCGGTGCCGTACGAAGACGTCGCTCCCGGGCCGGTGGGGTGCTTGTTCGAGATCGATGCGAGCGGGGCGCCGGCACCGCTCACGGCCGAGCCGCTCGACCTCGACGAGCCGCGTCTCCTGCTCTCTGCGGGTCTGAGCCCGACGCCGGCGAACGGTCAATTTCACCTGCAGATGGTGTACGCGGTCTGCAACCTGACCTACGCCGCGTTCCGTCGCGCGCTGGGCCGCGAGGTGGCCTGGGCTTGCGGCGACGGGAAGCAGCGCAACGGAAGCCTCAAGCTCCGCGTCCGACCTTTCGCGTTCGAAGACGAGAACGCCTACTACGACCGCGACGAAGGTGGCCTGTCGTTCGGCTACTTTCGGGCCAAGCGCAACCCAGCCGGACACACGGTACCGAACGGGCTCGTCTTCACGTCGCTCTCGCACGACGTGGTGGCGCACGAGGCGGCGCACGCGCTGCTCGACGGTCTGCGCTCCGAGTTCTACCTGCCGACACACCCGGACGTGCTGGGGTTTCACGAGGGCTTCGCCGATCTCGTCGCCCTGTTTCAGCACTTCAGCTACGCGGACGTGGTCGAACAAGCCATGCGCGAGTCAGGCGGCATGCTGGCACAAGCCGGATTGCTGTCCGCGCTCGCCCAGGAGTTCGGACACGCGACCTCCACACCCCGGCGGCCGTCCGCGCTGCGCTCGGCCGTGGACGTGGCGGGCCTGGCCCCCTTCGACTCCGACGCTTTCACGGCGCCCGGCGCCGCGCCCGTCGTCTATCGCCCGGACATGGAGGAGCACGACCTCGGGTCGGTGCTGGTCTCCGCGGTATTCGAGGCCTTCACCACCGTCTTCCAGCGCAAGAGTGCGCGCTATTTTCGCCTGGCCGGCGTGGGCCCGGGTGAGGTCGCACGCGCCGGGCTCAGCCTGGACCTCGTCCAGCTCCTGGCCCAAGAAGCCAGCGTCCTGGCCGGACAGTTTCTCAACATCTGCATCCGCGCCATCGACTACTGCCCGCCCGTGGACCTCGAGCTCGGCGAGTACCTGCGCGCCATCATCACCGCCGACGCCGACGTCGTTCAGGACGACAAGTGGGGTTACCGCTCCGCCCTGATGCGCTCGTTCCGGCGGCGCAAGCTGTTCCCACAGGGTGTCGACTTCATGTCCGCGGACGCCGTGCGCTGGCAACCACCGGAGGGCGAGGTCCGGATCGACGCTCTCGCCTTCAGCCGCCTGAACTTCGACGGCGATCCAGGCCGTCCCGCGAGCAAGGGGGAGCTCAAGAAACAGGCCGAAGCGCTCGGTCGGTTCCTGAGCGAGGGAGAGAACGCGAAGGCTCTACATCTCGTGGCCCCCGGCGCCGCCTTGCCCAAAGGTGTGGAGTACGCTGCGCCGCCGCGGATTCAGTCCATCCGCTGCGCGCGCCGCGTGACTCCGGACGGTGCCATCGTCTTCGATCTGGTGGCCGAGGTGACCCAGAGCGCCACCGTCCGCGACCGCAAGGAGCTCTTCGACTTCAACGGCGGAACCACGCTGGTGATCGATCCTTACGGGCGAGTCCGTTACGCCATTTACAAGGACATCGGCAGCCAGCGCCGCAAGCAGCGTCAGCTCCAGGCCATGCGCGGCAGCCTCAAGGGCTACTGGCAGAAAAACGGCAAAGGCCGCTACGCGCCGGCGCCCGGAGTGCTCAAGCGCCTGCACTCGCGCAAGTAGCCACGCGTCAGACGCTCGGTTCCAGCTCTTGCCGTGCGCGGTCGCGGGCCCGGTCGATCTGGTCGTCCGTGGCGCCGAGCCGATCGAGCACGTGTTCGACCATCGCGAACGCGACCTCGCGTTCGGCGGCCACCACCACGTCGGCGCCGGCGTGCCTGAGCTCCTGAACCTCACGCAGGTAGGTCGAGCGCGCGATGACGAGGACGTCCGGGTTGAGCCGCCGGGCCTCGCGGATGGCGCCGTCGGCGGAGGTCGAGGACGAAAAGATGAGCGCGCGCGCTTGCTGGATCCCTGCCGCTTCCAGGATCGTGCTCTGCGAGGCGTCGCCGTAGATCGCGTGGATGCCGGCCTTGGTGAGCTCCCTGACGGTCTCGTGATTGAGCTCGATGACGCTGGGCTCCACGTCCTGTTCCCGCAGCAGCTGCACCAGCGTCCGACCGATGGGGCCGTATCCGACCAGGATCGCGCGGTGCGCGTCGGGAGCCGGGCTCGCCTCCGGAGCGGGCTCCACGCTGCGGGAGAATTTCAGCCGCCGGGCGATCGGGTCGACCAGGCGGTAGAGGATCGGATTCAGCGTGATGGACAGGATCGACGTCGCCACCAGGGCCTGCGTCGCGGCCGCGGGAAGGATGCCGAGCGACCGCCCGAGAGCCGCCAGGATGAACGAAAACTCGCCGATCTGCGCCAGCGCCAGCGCCACCGCGACCGCCATGCGCGGCGGATAGCGCAACACCTTGACCACGACGAAGGCGGCCAGCGGCTTACCGAGCAAGACGATGAGCAGGGTCAGGACGGTGAGCCACAGGTTGGGCACGAGCTGCCTGGGATCGAACAGCATGCCCATCGAGACGAAAAACAGCACCGCGAAGGCGTCACGCATCGGCAGCGCGTCCGACGCCGCTCGCGAGCTGAACTCGGATTGCCCGACCACCATGCCCGCGAGAAACGCGCCGAGCGCCATCGACGCACCGAAGAGCTTGGCGGAACCGACGGCGATGCCGAGCGCGATGGCCAGGACCGCGAGCGTGAACAGCTCTCGCGAGCGCGTGCGGGCGATCGACGCGAGCAGCTTTGGAATGACGCGGCGCCCGACGACGAAGGTGAACGCCACGAGAAAGGCAATTTTCACCACCGCAATCAGCACGCTGCCGGCAAACTCGGCCGCGCTGGCCTTCTCGCCACCGGCGACGACGGGCAGCATGACCAGCACCAGAACGGTGAAGAGATCCTCGACCAGCAGCCAACCCACCGCGACGTGCCCGGTCGGGGTGTGCAAGGCGTCCGCGTCGGACAGCACGCGGATCAGCACCACGGTGCTCGCCACCGAGATGGCCAGCCCAAACACGACACCGGCGCCGGTGCTCCAGCCCATGGCACCGGTCGCGAGCACGCCGAGCCCGGTGGCGACGGCGATCTGCAGAATGGCGCCCGGAATCGCCACCCTACGCACAGCCAGGAGCTCGGCGAGCTGAAAGTGAAGACCGACGCCGAACATCAGGAGGATGACGCCGAGCTCGGCGAGCTGTTCGGCGATGCCGGCGTGAGCGACGTAGCCGGGCGTGAAAGGCCCGATCGCAACCCCGGCCAGCAGATAACCGACGATCGGAGACAACCTGAGTAGCTGAGTCAGGTAGCCGAAGACGAGAGCGGCACAGAGGCCGCCCGTGATCGTGAGGATGAGCGTGAGATCGTGGGGCATTGGCAGCGCAGCGAGGACTTTCCCCCGTGCAAGCAAAGAGGAATTCGGCAGCTTAGCTCGATCGCGCCGCTACGCCGCTGATTTCGCCAAATGACGACGTGCCGCTGAACGTCGCCGAAGTCGTTTCCGGCGCGTAATTTTCCTCGAGTTCTCGTGATCGCCCCGCACCCCACTTCGCGTATAGCACCGATTCCAGAGTTTAGAGAGGTGGAGTCAGCGACGTGAATCGACTGCGCGTGCTCGTGGTTGACGACTCGGCCAGCGGCCGCGCCGAGCTCAAGAACATGCTCGAGTGCGAGGGCGACATCCGCGTGGTGGCGGAAGCCGACAACGACGACGCCGCGCTCACGGCGTTGAAGGCGCGCGCGCCCGATCTCATGATCATCGGGCTGGGAGCGCCCAGCGCGGACTGCCTGGTCGCGATCGAGCGGGTCATGTCGGAGCAGCCGTTGCCGATCCTGGTCGTGGTCGATCACTCGCGCGAACGCGCCATGTTCGAGTGCCTGCAGCGCGGCGCACTCGATCTCAGCGCGAGACCCTCGCCAGCCGACCCGCGTGGGCAACAGCAGCTACGGCGCATGGTTCACGAGCTCGCCCGCGTCCCCGTCACGCGGCACGCTGCACCGCGACCGCGCCGCGCCAAGACACAGCCGGAGCAGGTCTACCCGGGCAAGCTCCGCGTGGTCGGCGTCGGCGCAGCGGATGGCGGCCCGAACGCGCTCGTCAGCCTGCTCAGCGAGCTGCCGTCCGACTTTCCTCTGTGCGTGGCCGTGGTGCAGCACGCTCCACCCGGCGGTGTATCGGCCTTTGCCGAGTTCTTGAGCGGGCGCGTGCGCTTGCCCGTGCGCGTGGCGGGCATCGACGCAGCGGTCCTACCGGGGGTCGTCTACCTCGCCCAGGAGCATCGCCACCTGGTGGCGCTCGACAGTGAACGACTGGGCTCGCATTCGAGTGTGCCGACAGAAGCTCAGCGGCCCGCGCTCGACGCTCTGCTCACCTCACTAGCGAGCACGTTCGGACCAGCGGCAATCGGCGTCGTGCTCAGTGGCGCTGGCCGCGACGGCACCGCGGGACTGCTTGCGCTCAAGGCGGCGGGCAGCGTCACGCTGGCGCAAGATCGTGCAAGCTCCGCCGTATTCGACATGCCGCGCGCCGCGTTCGAAGCGGGCGCCGCGCGCTACTGCCTCGAGCCGCGTGCGATCGGTCGCTTCTTGGTGCAGAGCGCCAAGACCAGCGAACAGCGCGCACGCAGCGACGCTCGTAGTTAAAGTTGTTTTTTGTCTATCCGACGAAAAGCACATGTCGCGTGATCATGATGCGCGGCGTCGATCATTTTGACTCACGAGGGTGACACGATTTCGCTTCTCACTTCGCACGTCGTGCGTATCATCGAGTCAATCATGCGCACCGGCACTGCTTGGTTTGCGGCGTTGTTGAGTTCCATCCTGTTTACGGCCAACGCCTCGGCCGTGATGAACGGAGCGACGACGGTTCCGGTACTCGATGCCGGAAGAGCCATGTGCGACGACAAGAACGTGCAGCTCTGCCTGGACATCGGCG
This sequence comes from Polyangiaceae bacterium, assembly GCA_035539475.1. Taxonomy (GTDB): domain Bacteria; phylum Myxococcota_A; class Polyangia; order Polyangiales; family Polyangiaceae; genus PMG-095. The sequence continues at coordinate 6,881 of DATLIL010000095.1, read as the reverse complement.
AGGGAGCCACGGGCTCGGTCGATGCACAGGCCGACGCGTTGATCGCGCCGGAGACGTTCGTACCGACTTGCGCGCTGACATTCACGCCCGTCGTCAAGGGCGGCGCGGACGCGCTGACTTTCGGCTGGTACAACGTGCAGGCCGATCCCAACGACCCGACCAAGACGTTGAAGCCGACCATCGCGGAGCTCTACGCCATGATGCGCTTCACGAACGCCTTTCAGAACAACACCCAGATCTCCGCGACCCCGCCGGTAACGCTCGATCTGGTCGGCGAGCAGCTCGCGGGGCGCTACCTGGGCGGCGAGATCGCGTTCTTTCTGGCCAACAGCGGCGGCACCCAGATGCAGATCGATCCGGAGACGCACCTGATGATCGGGACGCCCGGCAAGATCTACTACACCGAGCACGTCTTCAATCCGGGCAGCGCCGGGGCGACGACTTACTACCAGGTGCTGACCTGGCAGAGCGCCGCGATCGAGAACGCTTTCTATTTCGGCTGGGAGGATCAGGACGCCGGCGCCGGCAGCGACAACGACTTCGACGACATCCTCTTCCAGGTGAGCGGCATCCAGTGCAGCGGCGGCGGCGACGCTTGTGAGACTGGCCTCGACGGCGTGTGCGCCGACGGCACCATGCAGTGTCAGCGCGGCGCCCTCACCTGCCTGCCCAACCTGCCCCCCTCGGCCGAGACCTGCAACGCGCTCGACGACGACTGCAACGGCATGGTCGACGAGGGCGACGCGCTGTGTGAGGCCGACTTCGTCTGCGATCGCGGCAGCTGCGTTCCGGCCTGCAGCACGGGTGAGTTTCCCTGTCTCGACAGCCAGGTCTGCACCGATCTCGGCCTGTGCGTGGACGCGGCCTGTGACCAGATGGAGTGCCCCGCCGGCCAGGTTTGCCACGCCGGCGAGTGCACCGAGGCCTGCGCCGGCGTGGTCTGTCCGTACGGCAAGCTCTGCCGCAACGACGCCTGCGTCGACCCCTGCGCGAACATCACGTGCGAGGTGGGCTTCAGCTGCGTGATGGGCATCTGTCAGAGCTGCGATTGCGGCGAGTGCCAGGGCGGCCTGGTCTGCCAGGACAGCGTCTGCGTCGATCCGGCCTGCACCGACGTGCCCTGCGAAGTCGGCTCACATTGTGAAGGCGGAGCCTGCGTCGACGACTGTCTGAACGCCGTCTGCCCGAGCGGCACGACTTGCAGCGCCGGTGAGTGCGTGGTCGATGGCACCGGGTCGGGCGGCATGAGCTCGATCGGCGTGGACGACGGAGGCATCGTCATCGGCTCGGGCGCCACCTCGAACGGCGGTACCGATAGCGATCCTTCGTCCGACGTCGGTCGGCGAGCGGTCGGCGACAACAAGGGCTGCGCCTGCGAGGTGATCCGGCGTCCGTCGTCCTCGCTGCTCGGTCCGCTCCTGGGAGTGGTCGCGCTCGGGCTGCTCCAGCGCCGCCGGCGCCGGGCGCAGAACTAGCTAAGGCACGCGTTCGGTCAGCGTGCAGCCGGCGATGATGCCGCCGTTGCCGTCGTCCGCGCGACAGAAGGACCAGCCCTCCGCCTCGGTCCAATCAGCCACGACGCCGAAGGGCGCGCCGTCGCGGGTGAGCGAGACCCAGACCTCGGAGAGCGTGAGACCCGGCACGGTGATCCCGCCGTCGAGCTCCACGGGCTCGGAGCCGTCCCTCAGGCTGACGGTCCCCGACACGGCGATGCTGGACGTGGCCACGCATTGCGGGCGCAGGCCCCCGAGCGTGCGATTGCCACACATCGAGCCGAGGTCCCCGTCGGACGCGCGGATCTCGAGCTCGAACGCGGTCGATTCACTGCCGTCCACGGGCTCCCAGCTACCCCGCCAGGTGCCGAACACCGCCGTCTCGATGTCGGCCCGCTCGTAGCGGTAGTCCTCTTCGTCATCACCCCCGCCACAGCCAACGCTGAGAGAAACCGAGAATAACAAGCCCATCCAAGCTCGCCTGCCCATTCCGGGACTTTAGCTTGGAACGGCGACCGGAGTACAACCGCCGGGATGGACACCGCCGTCCTGGTCGTTTTTGCGCTGGTCTACCTGGGCATGATGCTCGGCGAGCTGCCCGGGCTCGCGCTCGACCGCACGGGTGTCGCGCTGCTCGGTGCGATCGCGGTCGTCACGCTCGGACGCGAACCGATCGGCAAGGCCTGGTCGGCGGTGGACATGCCGACGCTCTACCTGCTGTTCGCCATGATGGTCGTCTCCGCGCAGTTTCGGCTGGCGGGGTTCTACACCCGTGTGGTGCGTCAGCTGGTCACGGCCGAGGTGTCGCCCGCCGTCATGCTCGGGCTCGTCATCGGCGTCGCCGGAGCGCTCAGCGCCATCCTCACCAACGACATCGTGTGCCTGGCGATGACACCGATCCTGGTCGAGGGCTGCGCGCGTCGAAAGCTCGATCCGGTGCCCTTTCTCCTGGCCCTGGCCTGCGCTTCGAACGTCGGCTCGGCCGCCACGCTGATCGGCAATCCACAGAACATCCTGATCGGTCAGGCGCTCGCCATCCCCTTCGGCCGTTACTTGCTCGACGCGGGCGTGCCGGCGTTGCTCGGGCTCGGGGCCACCTGGGCCGTCGTCGCCCGTCAGTTTCGCGGGCGCTGGCAGCGCGAGCTCGAGGTGCCGGCGATCGATGCGCCCGAGTTCAACCGCTGGCAGAGCTCCAAAGGGCTCGCGATCACGCTGCTGCTCATGGTGGCGTTCCTGTTCCTGCCCCAGTTACCGAGAGAGGGCGTGGCGCTGGTCTGCGCCGGCGTCCTTCTACTCTCCAGGCGCATGGCCTCACGCGAGATGATCGGCCTGGTCGATTGGCAGCTGCTCGTGCTCTTTGCCGGGCTCTTCATCGTCAACGACGCCTTCCAGCGCACCGGCGCGATGACACACGCCATGGACTTCTTGCGCGCTCGGGGGGCGGATCCGGGCCAGCCGGCGGTGCTGTTCGGCCTGAGCACGCTGCTCTCCAACGTCGTCTCCAACGTCCCGGCCACGATGCTGCTCCTGCCGAGCGCCAATCACCCGCTGGCGGGCGCCATTCTCGGCCTGTCCAGCACGCTCGCGGGCAATCTCTTCATCGTGGGCTCGATCGCGAACATCATCGTCGTGACCACCGCGCGGCCGCTCGGCGTCAGCATCGATTTTCGCACTCACCTGCGCACCGGCGCGCCGGTGACCATCGCCACGCTCACGCTCGCGGCGGGTTGGCTCGCGCTACGCAGCCTGTGACCCTCACGCGGGTTTGCCGCCCCAGCGGGCGAGCAAAGAGGGCACCACCAGCATGTTCAGCGCCGTGGAGCTGAGCAGGCCGGTCAGGATCACGAGCGCCATCGGCGCCTGAATTTCGCTACCAGGACGCCCGAGCGCCAGCGCCAGAGGCAAGAGCCCGAGCGCCGCCGTCACGGCGGTCATCAGGATGGGCGCGAGCCGCTCGCGAGCCGCGCCGGCGGCGGCGTCCGGCGCCGACCGACCCTCGAGCTCCAGATCGCGCATGCGCGTGGCGAGCAAGATGCCGTTGCGCGTGGCGATGCCGAACAGCGTGATGAAACCGATGGTCGTCGCGACGGACAGCACCCCGCCCGCGAGCACGACGCCAATCACGCCGCCGGCCAACGCCAAGGGAAGATTGACCAGAACGATCAACGTGCGCCGTACGCTCTTCAGCGTGAAGGCAACGATCAGCCCGATGCCGAAGACGCAAAGCGCGCCCAGCGCGAGCAAGCGGAGCCCGGCGGCCTGCTCGCGCTCGAACTGACCGGCATACTCGAGGCGGAGGCCCGCGGGAGGCTTGAGCTGGCGCTCGATGCGCTGCCTGGCCTCGCGGTAGGCGCCCAGGATGTCGCGGCCAGCGACGTTGGCGGTGACGACGACGCGCCTTTCCACGTTCTCGCGCAGGATCATGTTCGGCCCTGTCTCGCTGCGGACGTCGGCCAACGCCGAGACCGGCACCAGCGCCTTCGACGGCGTCACGATCAGCGTTCGCCGCACGGCCTCCGCGTCCTTCAGCGCCTCCGGCGCGTACTTGACGACGACGTCGCTCGGGTAGCCGCGATCGTAGACGTGCGTCGGCGTCGAGCCCCACAGCGCCGCGCCGATCGATTCCGCCGCCGCGCCCGCCGACAGGCCGTAACCTGCGGCCAGGCCGGGGTCGGGCTGGAGCACGAGCTCGGGGACCTCGACGACCTGCTCGACCTGCACGTCGACCAGGCCGGGCACGGCCGAGATCGTGCTCTCGACGCGTTTGGCGAAGCGGCGAAGCTCGCGCAGATCGTCGCCGAACACCTTGATCGAGAGCGCCGAGCGCTGACCGGAGATCATGTGTTCGATGCGGTGCGAGATGGGCTGCCCGATCTCGAAGAAGGCCCCGGGCACGATCTTGAGGCGCTCGCGGATGTCGGCCATGAGCTGCTCCCTGGTGCGAGGATCGTCGGTCTTGAGCCGAACCTCGAACTCGCTGGTCTCGACCCCGAGCACGTGCTCGTCGCGTTCGGCGCGGCCCGTGCGCCGGCCGACCGCCGCGACACCGTTATCGCGGAGCAGCGCGCGCTCGGCCATGCGCGCGAGGGCGTCGCTCTCCGCCAGCGCGGTGCCAGGGGCCAGCACCATGTTGATCGTCAGGCTGCCCTCGTTGAACTCGGGCAAGAACGAACGTCCGCTGCCGGCCAGGACCGCGGCACCGGCTGCCACCAGCAGGAACGCCGACGCGGCGATCTTGCGCGGGTGGCGCAACGAGGCGGTGAGCACGGGCTCGTAGCGACGGAGCAAATAGCGCACGAGCGGCGGCTCGTCCGACGACGCGCGCTCCAGGCGCCGCGGCAGCAGAGCGAGGCAGAGCGCGGGCGTCACCGTCACCGCCACCACCAGCGAGGCGAAGATCGCGACCAGGTAGCTCACCGCCAGCGGCCGCAGCAGGCGCCCCTCGAGGCCTTCCAGGAACAAGAGCGGCAAGAACACCAGCATCACGATGTAGGTGGCGCTGACGATCGACGAGCGGATCTCGAGCGACGCCCCGAGCACGGTATCGAAGCGCGAGGGCCGCTCGGCCTCGGGCAAGAGCTGGCGTTCCCGCAGGCGGCGCACGACGTTGTCGACGTCGACGATGGCGTCGTCGACGAGCTCACCGATGGCGATGGCCAGACCGCCCAGCGTCATGGTGTCGATGGTGAAGCCCAGCGCATCGAGCACGAGCGCGGCCACCACCAGCGAGAGCGGAATGGCGACGACGCTGATCAGCGTGGGCCGCACGCTCCACAAGAACGCGAACAGCACCACGACCACCAGCAGCGCACCGTCGCGCAAGACGCCGAACAGGTTATCGATCGCGCGATCGATGAAGTCCTGCTGGCGAAAGACGTCGCGATGGACCTCGATGCCGCGCGCACGAAGCTCCGCCTGCATGCCGTCCAGCGCTTGATCCATGCGCCGCGTGGTCCCGAGCGTGTCGGCGTGAGGTTGTTTGACCACGCTCAGGATCACGGCCGGGTGCGCGCCATAGCTGGCGGTGCCGCGCGCCACCGCGGAGCCCACACGCACGTCAGCGACGTCACGGACACGCACGGGGCTGCCATCACGCGATGCCACGGTAATGGCCTCGAGCTCGCTCGGTTGCGTGGCCCGGCCGAGCACGCGTACGACAGCCTCCTGCCCGCGGTCCACGACGTAGCCGCCGGGGGCGTTCTGGCTGCCGCGGCGCAGGGCCTCGGACACGTCTGCCTGAGTCAGGCCGTGCAGCTCCAGGCGCTGCGGATCGACGATGACCTGCAGCTGTTTCTCCTCGCCCCCGATGGCCACGACCTGCGCGATGCCCTCGACGCCGAGCAAGCGGCGGCGCACCTCCGTCTCGGCAACGCGGCGGAGCGCGCGCGCGTCGACCTTGTCGCTGCGCAGCGCCACGAAGGCGATCTCGCCCATGACCGAAGAGGCCGGTGCCAGGACCGGCGCGCTGACCTCCTCGGGCAGTGAAGCGGCGACGCCCTGAAGTCGCTCGTTGACGCGCTGGCGCGCCACGGCCGCGTCGGTGTCCCAGTCGAACTCGACCCAGACCAGCGAGATGCCCGCAGACGAGCCGGAACGCACGCGGCGCACGCCGGCGACGCCGTTGACTGCGCTCTCGATCGGCAGCGTGACGAGCCGTTCGACCTCCTCGCTGGCGAGCGCGCCCGACTCCGTGACCACCGTCACGCGGGGCGCCGCCAGATCGGGAAAGACGTCGACCGGCATGTGCAGCGCCCGGTAGCCGCCGAAGAGCAGGAGCACGGCGGAGAGCACGAACACCAGCCAGCGGTGGCTGAGCGAGAACTGGAGCAGCTTGGCGATCATCAGTGGATGTGCCCGTGCGCCTGACCGCTGCCCTTCTGGCTAGCCAGGCGGATGAAGTTGCCTCCCTGCGTGACGATGCGCGCTCCGGGCTCGAGCCCCTGCTGGATCGCGACGACCCCGGCTGCGCTCGGTCCGAGCCGAACCGTACGCTCCTCGAAGTGCTCGCCGTCCAGCTGCACGTAGACGACGGTACGACCATCCTCCTCGAGCACCGCGGTGCGCGGGACGACGACGCCGCTGAAGCGCTCGCCCAGCGGCAGGCTGACGCGCACCAGCGCGCCGACGCGCAAACGCGGATCCGGACTCTTGAGTGAGTAGATCACGTCTACCGTGCGCGACGTCGCGTCGACGACTCGGCCCACGTCGACGAGCGACGCATTGGTCTGGTCACCCACCACGGTGAGCGGCAACCACTGCGCGAGACCCGAGGGCTGGTAGGCAGCATTCTGCTCCGTCTGAATGCGCGAAGCGTCTTGTTCGGGCACGCGGGCGCGGATCCAGAGCTCGGAGGTGTCGACTATTTTGAACAGGACGTCGCCCGGCGCG
>DATLIL010000094.1:0-8892 GCA_035539475.1 Polyangiaceae bacterium | reverse complement strand
CCCCATACAGCGAATTCGACCTCACGCTGTGGAAGTACCCGATGGTGCAGATCAGCCCGGACAAGGACTGGCTCGATATCGCGGCGAGCACCTTCTGGTGCGGCATCCGCGGCGCCTCGCTCGAAGCCGGCGGCACGCTCTGGTGCGCCTTGCCCTGGTACAGCGCCACGATCCGCCAGGCCGGTAGTTACTCGGACTGGATCCGCCTGGACATGAGCCACGGCAGGATGTGCGGTCTGCGCGCCAACGGTCAGATCTGGTGCTGGGGGTTCAAGCTCGTGTGCTCTCCGACGGAGTGGATCGGCGTTCCGGTGTGGGAACGCATCGACTCCACCAGCGACTTCGTCAGCTTCTCGGCCGGTGCCGGTCACACCTGCGGGCTGAAGCAGGACGGCTCGCTCTGGTGTGCGGGTGCGCCGGACTTTTCGACAGCCCTAGAGCCCCTGGCCGGCATGACGGAAGTGGCGCCGGGCACGCGCTGGCGCGAGGTCGTGGCCAGCTGGTACTTCACCTGCGGCGTGCAGGAGGACGGCTCACTCTGGTGTTGGGGAGACAACCGCTACGGTCAGCTCGGCGTCGGCATGCCCGGCAATGCCCGCCCCGCGCCGGAGCGCGTCGGCGACGGCAATGATTGGAGCGGCCTCGCCGCGAGCTACTACGGGGTCGCGTGCGGGTTGCGCGGCGGCCAGGCCTGGTGCTGGGGTCAGAACTACGGCGGCCTGGTGCGGCAGGAGTACGTCGCGAGCCCGCCTGTCACCGTGCTGCGCTCAGCCGAACCGGCTCAAAAGTTCTGCGCCTGGCCCGAAGACTACGATTCTGACGGCTACGCCGGCTGTCTCGGCGACTGCGACGACTCGAGCTTTTCGTGGCACCCCGAGCAGGTCGTTTGCGAGTGAAAGCAGGAGTCTTCCGCCCGGCGACTGGGCTATCATCGGCCCATGTGGTCTGGAAGGTACGCGCTCCTGCTGGCGCTGCTCGCGCTCTACGGCTGTGTCAACAAAGGCGACGTCAACGTCGAGAACGAAGAAGCGCCGGCGACCTGCAATAGCGCCTGCGAGTACCTGCAAGCCGAGACCTTCAGCAGCTGCGCGAAGTGGACGGACTACAACGACTGCGTCGCGGAGTGTCAGGATCACGCGCCGACGGCCGAGGGCCTGGACTGCGTGAGCAACGCCGGTACCTGTGAAGAGTTCATGACATGCGACAGCACCTACGACGTATTCTGACCGTCGCGTTGCTGGCTGGCGCCGGGCTCGCCTCGGGCTGTGTCAGCAAGGGCGACGTCAACGTGGAGGGCGGTCCGGCCGAAGGTGAGCTGCCCACGTGCGCCAACGTCTGCGGCTTGGTGACGTCGAACAACGTCAACTGGTGCGGTTGCGGCGCCTACGTGCCCAAGGACGATCGCGAGCTCTGCATCTCGCAGTGCGAGCAGCTGGCGCCGCCGGAAGATGCCCTGCGCTGCAGCGGCGATGCCGTCAACTGCGACGAGCTCGCGGACTGCGGCGCCTTCTGGCCTGCCTCGCAGGTGACGACCGGTCAGAGCTGCGATTGACGGACGGAGGGTTTCGCGCCTCGTCAGGGCGGAATCGTCAGCATGACCGTGGACGTGCTCGGTTTGCATGCGGACAGGTCGGGGACCTCGAGAAAGGTCGTGGCAGCTTTGCGCCCGGGCATGGAAGCCCGCAGCCGGTAGCGTCCCTCGAGCAGCGACGCCTGGTAGCAATCTTCGAGCACCTCCGTCTCACCGTCGCTATTCAAGAGCGTCACCCGCGCGTCGCAGACCTTGCCGCCGGTGCGGTCGTCGATCACGGTGACGCTGAGATCCTGGTAGCACTCGCCCTCTATCTGCGAGCTCATCGCGATCAGGCCCGCTTCCAGACAGCTGCTGCAGGAGAAGGCCAAGGCGGTCACCCACGCCAGCCGTCGAAACATTGTCTCAGCGCTTTTCACCGGCATCCGCCTGTTGCTGTCGCCAGTGTTCACGCCATTCCTCGAGCAGCTCCTGCACCGAGCTCAGGTGCTCTTCGGCGTTGAACTTGTTCCACGCCGTGAAAGTGCTGAAGGTCTCGCCCCACGAGTCGGGCGTCGGGAACTCCTGCTTGCGGAAAGGTCCCGAGATGCCCGCCAGCCAGCCGTCCGCGGCCCGCTCGTCGGGCGGGTCGAGCTTGAAGCGAAAGACGTAATAGACGAACACGCCGCCTTCGGGTCCGGTGTCGCGCTCGACCACCTTCATGAGCTGGATGTGATCGGGCATGCGCCCGAGCTCGGTCGGGAAGGTGAGCCAGCCGACCATGTCGGATTCGGCCAGCTTGGGCTGGGTGAGCTCGCTCTTGGGAAAGAGGGCCTTCTTTTCGAGCTTCGTCAGCTCCTCCAAGAGGTGGTTTCGCGACTCCGCGTCCTTTGCGATCGCGAGCAAGCTCTCCGAGCGAGGCTGCTCACCGAGGCGAACCAGCGAGACCGCGGCCCACAGCGCCAGCAGCGGATCCGGCAAGACTTCGCCGCGTCGCAGCGCACCAGCGCTGTTCTCGGACGGTCCGAGGTGGCCGAGCAGATCGAACAGCACTTCGGCTTCGTAGCGCAGCCCGACGTAGTCCTCGTGCGCGCGCCAGGCGACGCCGGCCGAGCGCGGACGCTTTTCGAGTGAATCGAGCAGCGTCAGAGCGCGGGCCACCGTCGGCACCTGCGCCTGCTCCTTGATGCGCGCGGATAGCTTGCCGGAGGTCGCGCAGTCCAGGAGCAGGCCGTGGCGCTTCTCGTCGTCGAAGCCACGGATCGAGCCGTCGACGAACGCCGCGATCATGGCTTCGGAGAGCGGGCAGTCGTCGCCGAACTTCGGTATCGCGCGTTCCGACATCCAGCCGTGACGCCGTAGAAGATCGATCGCCAGGTGATCGACCCCCTGGAGCTGCGAATGGACCAGTGCGTCGATGACCGCTCGCTGGCCATAGGGCGTCAGCTCCGGATACTGACGGGCAAGCAGCGGCAGGTGTTGTTGCTGGAGCTGCTTGGCGACGGTTTCGATCAGGTCCTCGTCGTAGGCACCGATCACGACGTGTTCCGGGAGCTTTGCCGAAGCGGCCTTGATGATGGCCGCGACCTCGTCGCTGGTCAGCTTGCCGGCGAGCTCTTTTACCCAGTTGAGCGCCGCCTCGCGCCTTGGCTTTTCGCTGGCACCGAGGTTGTCGAGCGCCGCGCGGAGCTCCGGACGGACCTCCGGCTCGAGCCGAGGTTTCGACGCTAGGCTCGAGGACTGCGCGGCAGGCGAGCTCTGCTCACGCTTGCAGCCAAGCAGTGCCAGAGCCGAGACCACCAGAGCCACACGCCACATCGCTCGCGGAGCGTATCACGGCCGGACTCAGGGCATGGAGTACGGAGCTCAGAAGGCGCCGCCCATCGAGAACAGGAAGCGCGGGCGGACACCGCTGCCCACCAGCACCTCGGCGGAAAGCGGCAGCTCGCCGCTGTAGTCATCGACACCGTTGACCCAGGTACGTTGCAGGCCGAAGCCGCCGCCGATGACGAAGCCCGGATCGATCACTGCCTGACCGCCGATGTCGACGGCGAAGCCGACACGCGAAAAGCTCGTCGCTTCGGAGCCCGTGAAGTCGGAGTTGCTGGCCGTGTAGGCGCCGAGCAACAGCGCAGGCCCGACGAAGAAGCCGTTCGGTCCCGCCCTGCCGGTGTAGTAGCGGTAGCCGAGCTCGGCACCGCCACCCGTGAAGTTCTCTTCGAACGTGGCCACGCTGTTGGTGCCGTCCGAGACGGTCACCTCGGCGGTCACGCTATCGTAGTGCGGGTTCAGCACCAGCGCGTGATGCATCGCCGGCAGCCACTCGACGTTCACGCTGTAGTGGCCGATGAACAGGCCGAGCGGGTTTGCCTCGACGGCAAACGATTTGAACGCATGCTCCGCTTCGTGCATGCCCTGCTGGCCATACCCCGGACGATCCGTCGGCGGTGGATAGCCGCCCGGTTGTTGTCCCGGTGCCGGCGCTGCGTTCTGAGCGAGCGCACAGGGCAAAAACGTGAACGATGCGAGTAAAGCGGACCCCAACCAAGTTAGTTTCTTGACCACCGAAGCCTCCAAATCCCGTTCCCGATCACGACATACCGCTGCGGCGTGAAGAAAATTCCCGGCCCAGGGCACCGAATCGAAAAAATCGGATTCGGCCCCGAGGCAACCGGCGTGCCGGGCGGCATGGCCACACCATTGCCTCGTGCCAGCGCGCCCCGAACGTCGCCGGGTTCCGACACCGACTCGAGCGGCCAGGCGCGTGCGCTCTCGGCGGTCTCGTTCTTGCTCTCGATGAGTGGATGTCCAAGAAAGTATTGGCCGCAGCCGCCGCTGCGCTGCTGGGCGCGTGCGCCACGCCCGGTGCTCCCGGTGAAGTCGCCTACTTCGCTCCCGCCGACGGAGACGTCGAAGAGACCGCTGCCGTCGCCGCTGCTCCTGTTCCGGATCAGGACGCGGAGACCGGCGAGCCCGTTTTGGTCAGGATCGCCGACGAACGCGCCACCTACGCCGTGATGGTCGACGGCGAATACTACGAGCTCGAGGTCCCGCTCAGCGCCATCGACGTGGAGAGCTTCAGTCGCGACTGAATCCCCGGGCTTACCTCGGAGAACGCGCTACGGTTGGCCGCGTGCCTCGATACGCTGCGGTTTGCGCGTTGCTCTCGGTCGGCTGCGCCCAGGCCGTGAATTACACGGAAGCGCGCGCCCCACGCTTCGCCGAGGACTTCGCGCCGGCGGGCGAATCTGAAGCCTTCGACGGCGAGCTCGATGTGGTCACGCTGAACATCAAGTTCGCGCGCCGCGTCGATCGCGCGGCAGAGCTCTTCGACCAGGTGGCGGCGCTAAGGCGGGCGGACGTCGTCTGCTTGCAGGAGATGGACCAGCCGGGCACACGGGCGCTGGCTGCTCACCTGCAGATGGCCTACGTCTACTACCCGGCCACGGTCCACCCGAAGACGTCTCGTGACTTCGGCAACGCGGTGCTGTCGCGCTGGCCCATTCTTCGGGATTGGAAGGTTCGACTGCCCCATGCAGGCTTCTTCGACGGCTCGCAGCGCACCGCGACCTGCGCCAGCGTGCAGGTGCCCGTCGAGCGTGTCGACGTGTGCAGTCTGCATTTTGCGACGCAGGTCGAGCTGCTGCCCGGCGATCGGCGGGATCAGGCTCGCGCCGTGGTGGAGAGCCTGGGCGCGATACCGGCGCGCGTGGTCGTGGCGGGCGATCTCAACAGCCACGCGCTAGGCAGTGTTTTCTCCCGCGAGGCGTTCGACTGGCCGACGAAGGGGATCGGCGCCACGCGTAGCCTCTTTTCCATCGACCACATCTTCACGCGCGGGTTCGCCGTGGAGAGGGTCGGCAAGGTAGAGGATACGCGCGGCGCGACCGATCACGCCGCGGTGTGGGCAAAGCTCGTCTGGCGCTGAGAGCCGGAGCTTACTTGCTCACGGTGACAGGGCCCGCGTTCGGCACGACCCCATCGACCAGGAGCGAGCCGCCCACGGAGCTCACGTTGAGAGGCTGGCCGCCTTGGGTCGCGGTCGCAGTCGCCCAGCTGGAATCAACGCCCTGCAGCTTGACCGTCAGCGGGTCGTTGTACTCCACCGTGTAGAGCGGGTTGCCGTTCTCATCGCTGACTGCAAAGTCCGGCAGAGAGTGGGTGACGGCGAAGGTGAGGCTGTCGCCGGCGAGCACCGGGCTGCTGACGGAGGAGGCCTGCGCTTCCTTGATGTACTTGCCGACCTCTGCCAGGCCTTCCACGAACAGCGTGCCGGCATTGGTCTGCTGCTGCGCGTAGTCGAGGAAGACCTTCAGCTGGGCCTCGGTCAGGTGCCCGTAGGAGCCCGTGGTCTGTCCATCGATCTCGATGGTGTGGAAGTTGAAGATCATCCACTTGCGATTGTCGATCGCAGCCTTGACGTAACCGAGAGCGTTGCCGTTGTTCGACGGCCCGGCTGACGGCGGGTAGGAGACAGCCTTGCAGGACCTGCTCACGCCCCAGACGCAGGAGTGGAGGTTCACGTAGCGCGGGCTGCCCGGCAACAGCGTAAACTCACCTGCATAGTAGGCGTCACCCGCGTCGTTGATCTCGAACTCGTCGGTGACGCGCGCGATCGGATGGAACTTCGCTACCTCGGCGGTGACGGCGGCGTCCCAGTCGTTGAAGGGGTACGCCATGCCGACCGGCTCGGCCGCATCCCACTGGCTCGCGCTCAGGGAGGCCTTCACGCCGTTGTACAGCACCCTGGCGGCCGTTCCGAGCTCGGTCTGCACCACGCCGGGCGTCAGGTGCGGGTGCGTCTTGCTGTGCGAGCAAACGCGGATGGGGTTCCTGGAGTCGGTGGCCCAGGTCGCCAGGTTGCCGAACGCAGCGGCAAGCTCGCCCGGCGTGGTGAACATGTTCTGGAAATCGTCGGTGTTGACGCAGTAGGAGACGGGCAGATCGTAGCTGCCGGTGTCCGAGGGATTGCTGGGATTCGTGTAGACCGACGAATCCATGTAGCTCTTCAACCGCACGATGTCCGGATAGATCAGGCCGTCGTCGAAGGTGTAGGAGAGAGCACCTTGAGCGTCGTTCCGCAGGGGCGTGATCGCCGCGGTGACGCTGACGGCTTGCGCGTCGAAGCGAACGACCACGCTTTGCGCCTCGTGAACGTTGCTGAGGACGACCGGGTTCACGTTTCCAACGGAAACGCCGTTGACCTTCACGTCGCCGACGACCGAGCCCGGGGCGGGAGAAAGGGTGATCGTCACGCTCTGGCCGTCGCACAGGGAGGCGGGATGCGAGCCGATCGTGCCGCTACCCGTGCCGCTCTCGACGCTGGACGTTGCCGCATACGCGCCGACGGGGACGAACGACGCGCGGATGCCCTTGTTGGACGTCACGTTCGTGAACGTGTAGCTGGTGGCGCTGGTCGCGGTCGCGCTTTCGAAAACCCCGTCGCCGTTCTGGTCGAGCGCAAAGCCGTTTCTCGCGTAGCAGTTCGGCGCCGCGGTCGTCGGTGTCGAGGTAAACGCCACCGATGATTGCCCCGAGGACACCTGCTGCACGGTGCTCGGTGCGATGCTGCCACCCGCCTCAGCCGTGGGGGTGACGTTGTACTTGACGGGTTTGCCTGCAGCGAGCGCCACTTCCCCGGTTTCGCCTTCGCCCGGCTCCATCGGACCGGAGCAGGAGGTCAACGAGACGACCCATCCCACGGCGAGACATGCAGAGAGGGAGCGCCGGAGCGTCGTCGGGGGAAGCAGCACTGAAAACAACATGGGGTAACGGTCTCACATCCGACCCGCTACGGACAAGACACGGACCGCTAGGATTCGATGTCGCTTTCTTGCACCGCCGCTACGCAGATTTCGCGTAGCTGAAGGTCAGTAACGCTCGCAGGTGAACTCGAAGGGCTCGCTGCATCTGAAGTCGTTCCACCAGTCACCGTTGGCCAGCTGCAAGCAGTGCTCGTTGCCGCCGTAGTTGTTCGGCTCGCCAGCGTTCCAGTCGGAGTAGCCCACGTTCATGCCCTGATCGCGGAGGACGTCGCCGTCGTCCCATTTCCAGGTCCCCGGCTCTTCGGCGTCCGAGCCACCGGTCCAGGAGTGCTGGGGTGGCTCCTGAAGATGCCAGGCGTTGACCCAGGTCTGCTCCGCGGCGTCGTCGATCCTCACCAGTCGCATGCCGTTCTGCGCGCACCGCGTGCGCGCTTCCGGCCAACTCGAATAACCCACACAGAAGAGGTAGCGATGATTGCCGTAGACGCCGACCACGCAGTCGCTCGCGCAAAGGTCGGGCGTGCCGGCGTCGCAATCGTTCTCGACGCCGTCGCAGTATTCGGTGTTACCCGGATGGTTGAAAGGGTCGTTGTCCGCGCAGTCGCCGCCGGGAGCGTAACCAGGCCTCGCGCAGCTCACGCCCGGCATGGTGTCGTTGCCCCAGCCATCGTCGTCTTCGTCAGGGTAATAGGTTTGCGAACAATCGGTTCCTGGCTCGCCAGCGACGCCGTCCGCACCGCCCGTGGCTTCACCTGCGTTACCCCCGTTGTTCTGGCCCGTGCCCGCCGTTCCGCCCGCGGCTGCGGCCGCGATGGTGCCGCCCGCGCTCGTACCGCTCGAGCTCGCACCGCCCGAGCTCGTGCCACTCGCGCTGACGCCGCCGGTGTTCTTGCCCGCGATGCCGGGCACGCCGCCGATACCAGCGCTGCCCGAGAAGCCTCCGCTCGGCTTGCTGAACGCGTCCCCGCCGTCCGTCAATCGTTCGGTGTCGTAGACCAAACTACAGCCCACGCAGACGGCGACGGCCGACAATGAAAGCGTCTTGCGAGTAAGAACTCGCGTCATGTCTGAGTAGCGCTCACAGGCAAGCCCCGACCGCGTCGTCGCAGTAGTGGTCCATGCCAATGGTATCGGATCTGGTGCGATCTGGTATGCCGCCGAAGCCCAAACCCATGACGCCAATGTAGCGCCATGTAATTGGATCTGGGTTAGCTCACCTCCACTCGATCTCGATGACCTCGCAGCTGAATTCGCTGCCGTCGCAATCCGGAACCTCGCTCTCGTAGTTCGCCGGGCCCTCCCTGCGCAAGATCAGCGCGGCTTCATTCGGGCTCTCGCCGCCGTAGAGGGCTAGCGAGAACGTGGCGTTCGGCGCGGGCGCCGGGAGCTCGTCGCTCCAGGTGGCAAAGACGATCGTGTCATTCGGAGCGTCCGGCGTAACACCCGCCCCGAGCTGCGGATTGAGCTCGCTGAAGCGCGTGAGCCCCGTCTTCCACTGGACCGGCGCGTCGATGCAGTCCGTGTCTTGGCAGGCTTGCACCGTAGAGGAGCGTTCGCTCTCGAGCTCGCTCGCGTCGAGCGCTCCACTGGCAACCGCCCTGGACCGCCGAAAAAAGA
>DATLIL010000093.1:0-19559 GCA_035539475.1 Polyangiaceae bacterium | reverse complement strand
AGCAGTCGTACACCGGCATGCGGGTGATCCTGTCGAGCGGAGAGGTAGAGCTCAGACCGCGCCCCCCGGAGGCCTACGGCGTCGTCGAGGCGCGGCCCGAGCTCTACGTCCGGCTGCAGGCGCTGGCCAAGCAGACTCGGCTCTTCTTGAGCTCGCTCTCGGCCCTACCCAAGGAAGTGAGCGATGCGCTCGACGAGCAGGAGCAAGTCCTCGAGCGCCTGACCACGATCACCGTCCGTCAGCTCGAAGGTGCCGGGCTGACCAAGGATGACGAGCAGTACATCAAGGGCATCGGCGGTCGCCTGCTCGGCATCTCTGCCAAGCTCACTCAGGCGCTGACACCGCCTGCTCCGGCACCGGAGCCGCGAGACCCCGCGCTCGCGCCGTACATGACGGTTCAGAAGACCACCGAGGGTCTCAGCGAGGCGCTCCTGGTACCCCTGGTCGCCGACGTGCACACGGATCTGAATACCGAACGCGTGCTGGAGGAGGGCACAGGGCCGCTGGAGTGGATGCTCGCCATCACTCGCCTGCCGGACGGGACCCTTTCGGTCGCGGCTGGGCCCGTGTTCTCGTTCAAGGAGTTCGTGCACCCGCTCAACGATCGCTTGAGCAACGAAAAGTGGCGCCTCGAGCACCGGGACGGCGCCGTGGTGCCGGATCCACGCTGGTGGAGCGAGGACCGGCCAGTGTCGAACGGCTTCGAGCTGCCCACGATCACACCATGAGGAACCAAATGATCGCGTCCTACGCCGGAGATCGCCTAATCTTCGAGGCGTGGACAACCCGGGACTTCGAGCGCGCTTCGATCGCTGCGACCACGACGGCAACGGCAAGATCGACGAGAAGGAGTTCGGCGAGATGCTCGACGGTCTCGGTCTCGGCTACTCACCTGCGCAGGTACGTGCTGCTTTCGAGGGGGTCGACGTCAATGGCAGCGGCCTCATCGATTACGACGAGTTCGCCCGCTGGTGGACTCACCACTGAGCGGTCCGCTGTCAGTGGAATCGGGGGTGCGCGAAAGTACCTATCGCGTTGTCAGTTGGGCTAGGCTCGCAGTCCGTTGGTAGGGGCAGTGTTCTTACCGACCTTTGGGAGGCTCTTATGAAGTTCAAATGGATCGGTGCGGCATTCATGGTGCTCGTGGGCAGCGCGGCTGGCTGCTCGGGTAGCGACGAAACGAAGACGACGGTCGAACCGCAGACTCGGGGACAGCGCGGCGAGACTTGCCTGGCGCGCAACGACTGCCAGGAAGGCCTGGCCTGTATTTCGGGAACCTGTTCCAGGAACGACTTCGACGTGGCCGTGAGCCCGATGCACTGCGATATCGTCGAGTGCGCCGAAGATCAGGACTGCTGTGGCACGAAGTCGCTCGAGGCCCCGAGCAAGTGCGACAACAGGGATCTGACCTGTCTGACGCCGTACATCCCTGAATGCGTACAGACGACCTGTACTACGAATGCCAACTGCAACGGCGGCACCTGCGGCGCCGGCTACTGTAGCTCGTCGCTCACCACGTGCACGACCGCGGCCGACTGCGCCGACCTCTGCGTCGGAGGCTTCTGCTCGCTCAGCGGCTACTCCTGTACGGTGCCGACACAGGCCACGGACTGCATCTACTCGGCTCAGACGTGCACGAACCGCACCTGCAACTGCGCGAACCCGGCGTACGATCCCGCCGATCCGATCTGCACGGATCCGGATTGCATCGACGTCTGCAACCTGCGCTGCCGCGAGGAGCGTTGCGTTCAGGACAACTCGTGCGAGACGAACACCGAGTGCCTGCCGTACGGCCTCACCATCTGCGAAGCGGGCCGCTGCGTCGAATGCCTCGAAGACGAGGACTGCAACGACGCCCTGGGCGAGACCTGCGTGGCCAATCGCTGCGACACGCCCTGCAAGCAGAACGAGGAGTGCCCGCTGTTCCACATCTGCAACCCGGACAGCGGCGAATGCGAGGAACACGGCTGCACCAGTGACCGTGAATGTGTCCTGGCCACGGCCGGTGGCGTCGTCGGCAGCGGCGAGGACGCCCGGCTCTCCAAGTGCCTGCCCTCGGAGCTGAATCCGGACATCTCGACCTGCAAGATCCCGTGCGAGAACGACGGCTCCTGCGGCTCGGAGTTCGAGATCTGCGACGCCGGCTACTGCGTGTTCATCGGCTGCGAAAGCGACGAGGAGTGCCGCTCCTTCCTCGGCCTCGCCGACCGCGAGCCTTCGGACCTGATGCCCTACGTGCCCAAGGCCGTCTGCCGCGAATAGCCGTCGGCGCGCACGACTATCGGTCGGCTTTGCGGATCTGCTGGGTCCGTGAAGCCGACCGTTGACGTTCAGGCCTCGGGCTCGGTTGGAACTAGCCCCACACCTCTTACGTGTTGCAGTTCCCGAGCGAGCGTCTGCGAGACGAGAATGCCCTGGTGGGCCGAAGCGCCGCTGCCAAACCATTCTCTCGTTCTCACCAGCGACGCTGAAGCATCGCCTCGGAGCGCTGGAAACCGGCCTCGGGCGACGGGCAAGTACTTCTTCCGACCACACCTCGAACACTTCTCACTCGGAAGACCATCGACGTCGATGACGACCTCTGCCACTGCGGTGAGTTGCACGACCGTCTCGAGCACGGCGCCCTTCCGATCCGTAACCACTCGTGATTCTACTCCGTTTGGCTCGAACGCCGCCCGCCACACTTCCGGGGTTGCGAAGTACTCGTCGAAGACCCAATTGAGTTGCAGGATGCCATTGCGACCCCACGTGGGTTCGCCCTTCATTTGAAATGGCGCCTTCTGCTTCCACCCGATCCCACACTCCTCGCAATAGTCTTTCAGATCGTAGGTGACGTCGCGGAAGCCGAACTCGTCTTCCTTCGGTTGCGGGTATCCGTGGTGCCATCGCGGTTCCAGGGCCAGCCACCGAGCCCTCTCCACTTCGGCCTTCGAAAACTCCGTCCTCACGACGCCGAAAGCGTCCCAGCGGCGAAGTACCTTCTCGAGCTCGCCCCAATGGGGGTGGCCCTCTTCGAGGTCGAAAGCAACGAACGGCTCCCGTTCGCCAGGCAGGGTGATTCCCGCCGGAACCTTCACGCCGAGAGCCTCCAGTTGCCGACGCTTTGCTGGGCTGGCTCGGAATGAAATCCTGTGGATGATCTTCATCCGCGCCCATCTTAACCCGGGAAAAGTCGGCGTGATTCCCTGATCGGGCGCTCTGCGCTATGCGTCGCAGACTCATGAACGACGCTTCGGCCTCGGCACGCGCGGGCTTCCGCTGGGGCACCACCCCGGAGGCGGTCGAGGCCCGGCGCTTGCTGGCGGAGCGGGTCGCGCTGTTCGCACGACTGCTCGCGACGGTCTTCGGCGGGCTCTACGTGTTCGGCGCCGTGGTCAACCTGGTGGCCTTCCCCGAGGTCTTCTGGGTCGTGCACGGGCACCCTGCGAAGTGGGTCAATCTCGCGCTGTTCTTCATCGGCCTCGGCTGCTGGTGGCTCGTGCGCAGGCCGTCACTTCCGGAGAGCGGAGTGCTGGCCGTGGACGCGGCCTTGCCTTTCACCATCAACCTGCTGATCGCGCTGATCCTGCCGACCGCGCCTCACGGCTACGGCCTGCAGTTCGTACCGATCCTGATCCTGGTGCTGGCGCTGATCTTTCGCGCTGCGCTGGTGCCGAGCCCGCCGCTGCGCACGGCGCTGATCGGGGCGGCGGCCAGCTTGCCGACGGTGATCGCCGAGTACCGCAGCGCTGTCGGAGACCCGACTCTGCCGTATTACATCACGCCGTCGATACTGGCGGTCGCGACGACCGTCTGGTGCGTGGTCGTGACGCTGGGCACTGCGCGCGTGTCGCGTGAGATCTACGGTCTGCGCCGCGAGATCGCCCAGGCGCGGCGGCTCGGCCAGTACACGCTGGAGCGGCTGATCGGTGAGGGCGGCATGGGCAGCGTGTACGTGGCGCGGCACGCGCTCTTGCGGCGCCCGACCGCGATCAAGCTGCTCGACGCCGAGCGCGCCGGCCCCGAGAGCATCGCGCGCTTCGAACGTGAGGTGCAGCTGACCAGCGCGTTGACCCACCCGAACACCGTGGCCGTCTACGACTACGGCCGCACGCCGGATGGCACCTTCTACTACGCGATGGAGTACATCCCCGGGCTGTCCCTGGAGCAGCTCGTGCAGCGCTTCGGGCCCCAGCCGCCCGCGCGGGTGATCCACATCCTGCGCCAGGCGGTCGACGCTCTGTCCGAGGCGCACGCCGTCGGCCTCGTTCACCGCGACGTGAAGCCAGCCAACATCTTGCTCTGCCGGCGCGGCGGGCGCGCGGACGTGGTCAAGCTGGTGGACTTCGGCCTGGTCAAGGACGTGGGCCAACAAGGCTCCCCGGCGCTGTCGCGCGCGCAGACCCTGGCGGGGACGCCGCTCTATGTCGCCCCGGAGTCCATCACCGACCCGGAGAGCATCGATCACCGCGTCGACCTCTACGGCATCGGGGCGGTCGGCTACTGCCTGCTCACCGGCACGCCTCCCTTCGAAGGCAAGAGCGTGGTCGAGATCTGCAGCCACCACCTGCACACGCCTCCGACGCCGCCGGGCCAGCGTCTGGGCCAACCGCTGCCCGAGTCGCTGGAGCGACTGCTGCTCGGCTGCCTGGCAAAGAAGCCCGCTGAGCGTCCGTCGAGCGCCCGCCAGCTGTACCTCGAGCTCCAGCGCTGCGCCGTGGAGCTCGCCTGGAACGAGGCCGACGGCGACGACTGGTGGCAGGCGCACGGCAACGAGCTCGAGAAGCAGCCGACCTAGTTACAGACCGAGGCGATGTTGGTGACTTCGTCGCAGGCGGCGGGCGGCGTCTGACTCTGCAGCAGCGCTGTCATGGCCGCGCAATCAATCGTTCCGTAGCAGCCGTAGACATCCAGGAAGGCTCCGGCGCAGGCAGCGCCGTTGGACGCTTCGAAGGAGGCGAGGACGACGTTGCAGTTGTCGGCGCAGGTGCCGACGGTGATGTCCGGGGCACACAGTTCGGCGTTGGCGCAGAACGCCTCGCATTCCGCCGGCGGCGTCGGCTGGTAGCCGCAGGCCGATGCAAAGGCGTCGTACTCGTTGCCGCACGGGGAGCTGCGGTAGTCTTCGGCGTAGGCGCCGAGCTCGCTGCAGCTCAGCGTGGCCTCACACTCGAACAGCGTCGTTGCAGCGCTCGCGCAAGCACCCGTGTAGACCCGCTCGATGGTTTCGCAGGTGGTGTCGCAGTCCTGAGGCAGCGGCTGGCAGCTCGTTGCGAGGTCGCAGGAATCCAGGCATGCCTGACGCAGTGTCGGGCCTTCGTCATCGCTCTCGCTCTTGCCCGTGCAGCCGCCGAGCGCGAACGCCAGAGACCAGAAACCGATGAGTGAGCCGACCCGCACTGATCTGCGGTTTTTCTAATAGCAAACCGCGCCGGGCACAATCGGTTGGGTCAAGCAAGGTTCGCGTAGTCGGCCCTGAACCGTGCAGAACCTGCGTGACTCGTCGTGATACCGCGTTGGAAAAACCGACTGATTTCTCGCTAATTCCGCTGACCTCGGCGGCGCCGG
This sequence comes from Polyangiaceae bacterium, assembly GCA_035539475.1. Lineage (GTDB taxonomy): Bacteria > Myxococcota_A > Polyangia > Polyangiales > Polyangiaceae > PMG-095. The sequence continues at coordinate 14,012 of DATLIL010000093.1, read as the reverse complement.
ACGCTGGCGCGCGCATTGCACTAGGCAGCTGCGTGACGATGGACCACGGAACGTTGCGCTCGATTGCGGCAAAGTCGATACGACCAAGAGAGGCTTCTCCCCGCGAGATTCACGAGGTTTCCGAGAAACGAATGCGCGTGGCCGAACCGGCTGCGCCACTGCTCGCCGACACCGATCGTTCGGACCGTTCCTGGCTTTCCCTGGGCGAGCTCGTTGCCGGGCGCTACCTGGTCCGGCGTTTTCTGGGGCTGGGCGGCATGGGACTCGTGGTCGAGGCGCTCGACGAGGTCACGAAGCGGGTCGTCGCGCTCAAGTTCATGCGTCCTAGCCTGTGCCTGAGCGGGGATATCCAGAAGAGGTTCCTGCGCGAAATGCGGATCCTCGGCAGGCTCTCGAGCGAACACGCCTTACAGGTCTTCGAAAGCGGTCACTACCGCGACGTCCCCTTCATCGTGACAGAGTACTTACGGGGCGAGACGGTCGCGGATCGGCTCGACCGGGAGGGCCGGCTGTCGGTCGAACAGGCGCTGAGCTTCGCACTGCAAGCTTGCGAGGCGCTGGCGGAGGCGCACCGGCTGGGCATCGTCCACCGCGATCTCAAGCCCGAGAACCTGTTCTTGCAGCGCCTGGACGACGAGCGCGAGCTGATCAAGGTGCTGGACTTCGGCATCTCACGAACGCCCACGCCCCGCGGCGCTTCCGGGGAGCTCATCACGCAGACCAAGGTCGTCCTGGGCTCGCCCCAGTACATGTCGCCCGAACAGGTGACCTCACCACGGAACGTGGACGCGCGCTCGGACATCTGGTCGCTGGGCGTCACGCTGTTCGAGCTCCTCAGCGGAGTGCAGCCGTTTCGCGGCGCCGACTTCGGCGAGATCGGCGCCAAGATCGTCGGCGGCCGGCGCCCGCGCCTGCTCGAGCTCTGTCCAGAGCTGCCGCCCACCCTGGCAGCCGCCGTCGAGCGCTGCCTGGAGCTCGATCGCATCTGCCGGCCGCAGAGTGTCGCCGAGCTCGGGCACGACCTCTTGCCCTTCGCGCCGCCCGACTGCGCGCTCCTGCAGCAGCGCATTTGCGACACCCTCGGTCTCGACGTCGGTTCGGACGGAGCTCCGGTCTCGAGCGGAAAGCCCGTGCCCAGCGACAGGCTGCTCAAGAACGAACGCTACCGTCCGTTGCTCAAGCTGGGTGAGGGAGGCAGCGCCAAGGTCACGCTGGCGGTCACGCAGGGTCGCTTCAACAAGCTGGTCGTGTTGAAGAGCTTGCTCCCCTCTCTCGCGGCCGAGACCGACTTCGTGCGCATGTTCATCACCGAAGCGCGACTCGCGTCTCGCCTGAACCACCCCAACGTCGTACAGATCAACGACGTCTTTTCGGACAACGGCAGACCGACGCTGGTCATGGAGTACGTCGAGGGCCAGCCGCTGTCGGCGATCCTGCGGCGGGCCGGCGCGGAGCTGCCGCTCGAGCTCCATGTCTGGATCCTGTGCGAGGTGCTGGCCGGGCTCCAGCACGCACACGAGCAGCAAGACTACGACGGCGTCGCGCTGCGTCTGGTCCACCGCGACGTCTCGCCACAGAACGTCGTCGTGAGCTACGAGGGCCAGGTCAAGGTGCTCGACTTCGGCATCGCCAAGGCCAGCGCCTTCGCCTCGCACACGCAGACCGGTGTCGTTCGCGGCAAGGTCCGTTACATGGCGCCGGAGCAGATCCGCGGGGACGCGATCGACGCCCGCGTCGACATCTACTCGCTCGGCGTGATGCTGTGGGAGGCGCTGACCGGGCACGGCCTGTGGCACGGCGTGGCCGAGCCGGAGGTGATGAGGCGCACGGCGCGCGGCGAGATCCCGGCGCCGAGCGACGTCGCCCCCGGCTGCCCTCCCGAGCTCGAGCGCATCTGCCTGCGCGCTCTGGCGCCGAACGCGAACGACCGCTTCGCGTCTGCGGCCGAGCTCCGCGCGGCGCTCGAGGACTTCCTGGCGGCGCGCAGGGTCGACATGCCTGAAAAGCGCGTGGGCGCGTTCCTGAAGCGCTACTTCGGCAGAGACTGCGAGCGCACACGGGGTCGCGTACAGCAGCTGGTCAGCGCGATGCCTGAAGTGGTCTCGATGACTCCACCGCGACGTGCGCAGCTCGCCGCCCGCTGGCACAACGAAAAGCGCAAGGCCTGGCGCGCGTTCGGGCGGACGCCGCCGCTGACCGCACTGCTCTGGGGAGCTGCGCTAGGCGGCGTACTGACCTGGGCCGCGCTGTGCTGGGGCTGACCTACTCGGACTCCCCGCCCTCACCCTCGGTCGACGGCTTGAGCTCCTTCAGCTTGCTGATGAAGGTGCGCAGCGGCATTCCGATCAGCTTGGCGGCTTGCGTCTGATTGCCGCCGGTGGCGTCCAGCGCCTGGACGATGCGCCGCGCCGTGAGCTGGGCGATCTCGTCCTGCAGCACGGGGAAACGCTGCTTGAGGTCGACCTTGCGCTCGACCATGGTGCGCGCTCCGTTCGTCTGCGAGGTCGAATACTCGGTCGTTTCGTCGTCGTACAGGCGCTCCTCGAAGCCTTCGGCCGCACCGCTGCGCAGGTGCCCGCGCTCGACGATGTCGCCCGGAACCGTGGCCGCCACGTACTCCATGGTGTTGCGCAGCTGGCGCACGTTGCCCGGCCACGTGCTCTCCTGCAGGCGCTCGAGCGCCGCAGGGTCGAGCGTCATGCGTGTGCGCGCCCCGCTGTCGCAAGCCCGGTCGAGGAACAGCTGCGCCAGCAGCGGGATCTCCTTCTTGCGCTCGCGCAGCGGTGGGATCTCGACGATGGCGGCGCTGAGCCGGAAATAGAGGTCCTGGCGGAAGTGCCCGATCTTGACCTCCTCGAGCAGCGCGCGATTCGTCGCCGCCACGATGCGGATGTCGACCTCCCGCTCCTGAATGCCGCCGAGGCGCGTGAGGCGCTTGGTCTCGAGCACGCGCAGGAGCTTGGCCTGCGCCGTGGCCGACAGCTCGCCGATCTCGTCCAGCAGCACCGTGCCGCCGTTCGCGACCTCGAGCAGGCCGGGCTTGGCGGCGGCGGCTCCCGAGAACGCTCCGCGCTCGTAGCCGAAGAGCTCACTCTCGAGCAGGTTCTCCTGAAACGCGGCGCAGTTGAGCGTCACGAAGCGCTTCTCGCGCCGCGGTGACCACTCGTGCAGCGCCTCGGCCGCGACCTCCTTGCCGGTACCCGTCTCACCGGTGATGAGCACGGCCAGGTCGGCTCGCGCCAGCCGCTCGATCAGGGCGAAGATCTGCAGCATCGTCGGATCGCCGGCGACGATGCGCTGCTTGCCGATCTCGAGCGGCGCTGAATCCGGGGCCTTCTCCGTGGTGCGCTCCACCATGGCGCGCGCCAGCAGCGCGTCGAAATTGAACCCGTCGGTCGGGCTGGTGGCGAAGCCGATGCGCTTGACCGGGGCCACGGCCGAGAGCGCGTGCTGGATACGATCGAGCGCGAACGGCACGCGCTCAGCGTCCGTCTCGGTGAGCAGGATCAGCACCCGACCTTCGCCGTCCGAGGCCGCCAGATCGATCACGCGTAGCAAGCCACCGAGCGCGCGCGCGAGGAGCAGGCGGTCGACGTCGGCCGTCGCGAGCTCGGCGGCCAGGACCGCCATCGGCCGCTGATAGAGCAGGAGCCGCTCGAGCTCCTCTTCGGCGCGCTGCTTGAAGCGCGGAAAATCGAGGATCGGCCGGTCGTCGCCCGAGCGCCCAGCCTCGTGGAAGGTGAGCTCCGCGTCGCACACGGTGACCACGTCACCCGAAACGAGCGCGTGCGTGTCGTCGATCACCTTGCCGTTGACGCGCGTGCCGTTACGGCTCTTGAGGTCGGTGACGGCGGCCTCACCGCGGATGGTGGTGATGCGTGTGTTCACGCGCGAGACGGACTTGTGGCTCACCACGATGTGACAGTTCTCGGCGCGTCCGATCAGCACCTCGCCCGTCCAGGGCAACGGATAAGTCTGGCGCGAATTGCCTAGCGCCAGCGTGAGGTAAGGCGCACCTGCGATCTCGTCACGCAGCGATGACGGCGTCTGGAAGTGGAGCCTGACGGCGCTCGATAGCCCACTCCTGTGCTTGCGGTCCGCGGTCATGGCACCACCAACCGTCGAGATTAGCCCGGTGCGTCGTCACGACGAAAGCCCCTTGCTGAGGCGTTTCGTAGTTGTAGTCGCATGTGGTCGAGTCGGAGTTACTGAAGCGGGCCCGGGAGCAGCTGAGCGCCGCCGTCGGCCTTGATCGTCGCCGAGTCGGCCTCGCTCCAGACCACGAAGTCTGTGCCGTCGACCATGTAGGCCACGATCTGCTCGTCCACACCCGAGACAGGTTCGACGCCGCGCACGAGCACGGTGCCCTCGGGGGAGGCGATCACGCTGGTCCCCGGATCGTCGACGGTCACGCGCCGCACGAGCTCCCATTGTGAGCTCTCGTTCACGCGGAAGACCATGACCTCGTTCGCCGAGTCGAACTCGCGCAGCAACGTCAGGTAGGCCGCGTTACCCGCCACCACCGCGTTCTGGTTGAGAGACACCGTTCCGGCGATGCCGCCGGCTGCGGGGAAAGCGGAGAGCTCGCCGCCCGCGGCGTCGAACACGACGTACTCGGCGTCATCGCGAGTAGCGATGATGCGGCCGTCGTCGAGCACGGCGACGACCCCGGTCACCGGCGTCGCCACCAGCGTACCGTCGCGCCGAACCGTGTCATCGCATTGATAGTGCAGCTGGCTGAAAGCGTTGAAGTCGAAGCCGTTTCCGACGGCGAAGCCGCACGGCGTCGAGCCTTGCAGCGTGTCCTGGTCGGTGCCGGAGACGTCCTGCAAAATGCCCAGGGCCGCGCCCTGGCCCGCGTAGAAGAGCTGATTGTCGCTGCGACGGAACAGGTAACGTTCAGCGCCGCAGGCGAAACCCTCGTAGTAGAACGCACCCTGCGTGGGCCAGAACTGCAGCAGCGCGTCGTAGCCGCAGTTGTCTTCGCTGGTCGTACCCTGCAGGTAGACACCGCGCGTCAACGGCACGATGTGGTGCACCGTGGCGTCGTCGCAGACGTAGCCGTTGTCCACCACACCGTCGCAGTCGTTGTCGGCGTCGTCGCAGGTTTCTTGGACCGGGGTGCAGCTGTTGCCGTCACCACCCGCGCCGCCGGCATTGGCGCCAGCCGCGCCGTCCGCGCCGCCGGCTCCTCCCACGGCGATCGGATCGTCGCCTTCCGCGAAAATCGTGCCGCAGACGCACTCGCTCCAGGTGCCTGGAGGGTGGCAGATGAAGTAGCCGTCGGCGATCGAGCAGGTGCAGGGCTCGAACGCGCCCGGAACGCACTCGGGCACGAAGACAGGGCCGTCACCGCCCTCACCCCCGACGTTGCCCATGCCGCCCACGTCGGTGCCAGCGGTGTTGCCGGTGTTGCCGCTGCCGCCCTGGCCGGTATTACCCGTGCCGCCGTTGTTCGCGCACTCGCAGACACCACGGATGCCGTTGAAGCATTCGGCGATGCCGTTGCTGCCGTCAGGACAGTCACACGACACGAAGCCAGTGCCAGCACACTGGCTGCTGGTGCCGCCACGAGCGGTAGGGTCATTGTCGCCGTCCTTGTCGCCGGCGCTGAAACAGGCGGTAGCCACCGTGACGCCCGCGAACGCGAGCTGCCGAAGCGTCGTAGCGATCGACTTCATCTAATTCCCTTCCTCTAAGAAGGTACGATCCTACACCGACCCAACTGCCCACGATGCGGAAATGCCCGCCCGTGCGCGTGTGCGCGAGTCCGATGTCTGCCTACATCGAGCTCTCTGTCGGTTCAGAGCTCGCTGAAGAGTCCCCAGAAAGCCGTCGAAGCAAGCTCGTCCTGGCGGTCGTGCCCCAGGCCCGAAGTGGCGCACCAGACCACCGGGAAGCCCGCATCGCAGCCCTGGTAACGCGCGCAGGGCTCGGGATCCTCGGGCACGGGCGCCGTCTGGGCGTCGCAGTGATTGGCCTCGAGCAGGCGATCGCGCTCGGTCTCGCTCCCGCTGATGTCGTTGTTCGTGTCGTTCAGGTCGTGGACGAACACGCGCGCGACCTGTCCCACGCAGTTGCCAGGCTGGATCGTACCGCCAGCCACGCTACCCGCTGCGCGCAGCTTGTCGCCGCGAACGCACTCGAGCGTGTTGATCAGCCACGAGCCGCTGCTGTAGCCCGCGGCGAAGACGCGCGAGGCGTCAGCGCAGGTGTTTTGCAGGATCGTCTCCAGCATCGCGTCGAAGAGCGCCACGTCGGGTCCGTCGGGCGCGACCTCCCAGCACAGATCATCCGCCGCGGACATGCTGCGCACCACGATCGCGTCCTCACCGGTCACGTTCTGCATCGGAACGTTGTTGTCGCCGCCGCCGCAGCCGTGAAACAAGAAGACGATCGGATACGGCCTCGTCTCGTCGTAGTTCTCGGGCAACCACCTCCACCACGGCCTGTCGACGGAGTCGATGGTGATCGGAGGCTGCGGGGCCCACTCCGCGAGCGCCTCTGTCGCCAGCGTGCCGCAACCCGGGCTCGGCGTCGGGCCCGCGCTACCACCGCTGCCAGCAGTGCCGGCGCTGCCGCTCGAGCCCGCCGAGCCGCCGGTCGTGCCGGCGCTGCCGCCGTTGCCGGCGCTCACGCTACCAGCGCTGCCGGCCGTGCCGCCGCCACCCGTTCCACTCGCTGCGCCAGCGCTGCCCGCGCTGCCGCTGCTACCGCTGCCGCTACCCGCCGAGCCGCCCTTGCCTGCGCCGCCGCTGCCGCCCTCGACACCCGTTCCGGAATCACTGCAAGCGACCGCGAGACACACCACGGCCAGCAAAGCCGGCACTGATAGCTTTTGCATGGCCGCGGATTATAGGCCGATCAGCGGCCCGCTGCTGTCACCAAGTTGAGCGCCCTCGACACCCGCTGCCGCGAGCATCGTGACGAGCAGGTTCGAGACCTTCTCGTCCTCGACGCCCTGCTCGCGGGGGAACTCGATGTGGCGGCCCGGCGTGAAAGCGCCGCCGCCGTAACCGCCGAGGATGACGGGCATGTCGTAGTGGTTGTGACGATTGCCGTCCGAAATGTCGCTCGAGCAGAAAACTACAGAATTATGGAGAAGGTTCTGACCCTCGACGCTGTCGGGCGTCTCCTTGAGTTTGCCCAGGAAGTAGCCGAGCTGGTCCATCTCCCAGCGACCGATCGTCGCCAGCTGCGCGATCTTGGCGGCGTCCTGGGCATGGTGCGAGATGTCGTGGTGGCCGCCGGTGATACCGAGAAAGGGGTGCGTGCGGCCGCTGATCGCGTTGCCGTACATGAGCGTGATGACGCGCGTCGCGTCGCAGGCCAGAGCCAGCGTCATCAGATCGAACATGGCCGTGAGGTGGGCCGGGTAGTCGAGCTCGTCGTTGGTGGGCGGCGGCGTGCCGGGCGTGCAGACGACCTGCGGCCCGAGGTCGACCACACGCTTCTCGAGCTCGCGCACGCCGTTCAGGTACTCGTCGAGCTTCTTTTGATCGGTCGCCCCGAGCTTGCCGCGCAAGCTGTTGGCGTCGCCCAGCACGGCGTCGATCACGCTCTTCTCGTAGGCGCGGCGCCGCTCGGCCTCGGCCTCGGACTCTTCGGGGTCGAAACCGGCGAACAGCTGCTCGAAGGCTTGCTGTGGATTGACGATCTTGGGTAGCGGCGTCGACGGACCCGACCAGGAGATATTGCGCGTGTAGGCGCAGCTGTAGCCATTGTCGCAGTTGCCCGCGCCGCCGCCGCCGTCGATGCCGAGCTGCAACGAGGGCAGCCGTGTCATCGCACCGAAGCTCTGCGCCGCCAGCTGATCCGCCGATACCCCGACGAAGATGTCCGTCTCGGACTTGTTGGCATGGGCGCAGGTGATGAACGAGCCGGTGCCCGAAGCGTGGTCACCGATCTCGTCGGGCACGCCGTTCTTGTTCTCGAGGCCAGTGACCACCGAGAAGTCGCTCTTCACCGCGTCCATGCCGAGCAGCATGGGCGGCGTGGCGTAGCCGGCTCCCGTGGTCTCGGGCCGGAAGGTCGCCATATCGAGACCGTTTGGAACGTAGATGTAGAGCAGGCGCACGGGTGCAGTCGCGGCCTGAGCGCGCGCCGCGCGAGGCACGATCGACTCGAGGAAGGGCAGCCCCATCAGCATGGCGCCGCCGCCGAGCAAGGTGCGTCGCGAAAAGGGCTGGCGCTTCATGGTGACACCGGCGTCGCGTCGCCGCGGCGCGTGAGGAAGGTGGGACTCTTGACGATGGCGAGAACGAGCTCGTTGAAGGCTTGCCCGCTGCCCGTGAACGTCGCGGTGATGGCGTCGATGGTGCTGGTGTCGAGGTGTCCACTCTCGAGGCTCGGCGGGCGCCCGAGCGCGTAGGTGTAAAGCTTCTGCGCCAGGCAGCGGGCGTAGTCGGGCTTGGCGGCGATGATCTGTGCGAGCTCACGCGGTCCGCTGAAGGCTTCGCCGGTCGGCAGCTCACCCGCGGAGTCGATCGGCTTGTTTGCGTCCACGCTGCGGTAGGCGCCGATGGCGTCGTAGTTCTCGAGGCCGAGGCCGATCGGATCCATCAGCATGTGACAGCCCGCGCAGGCCGGGTCGTTGCGGTGTGCCTCGAGCGCCTCGCGCTGGCTCACGCCCTGCTCCACCGCCACGGCGACCGTGCCCACGTCCACGTCGGCCGGCGGGGGCGGCACCACGGCGCAAAGCAGCTCGTCCATCACCCACTTGCCGCGGCGCACCGGCGAGGTGCGGTTGGGATGCGAGGTCAGAGCGAGAAAGCCCGCCTGTGACAGCAGCCCGCCGCGCAGGCCGCTCCCCGCCAGGCTGACTTGCACGAGCTCCGTGCTGCCAGGTGGCGTGAGCCCGTAGTGAGTGGCCAGGCGATCGTTCACGAACGTGAACTCCGCGGTCAAGAGCTGATCGGCGGGCATTCCCCCGAATGCCACTTCGCGGAACAGAAGCGACGCTTCTTCTCGCATCGCTTGCCTGAGCGGCTCATCGAAGGTCGGGAACGCGGTGGCGTCCGGCAAGACCTCGTCGATGGCGCGCAGGTGCAGCCACTGCCCGGCGAAGTTGTCGATCAGGGACTGGGCGCGGGCATCAGCGAGCAGGCGTTGCGCCTCACTCGCGAGCGCCGCGGCATCGAGTAGCGCGCCAGTCTCGGCGCTCTGCAGCAACGAGCCGTCCGGCGTGCTGCTCCAGAGGAAGTACGACAGGCGCGAGGCGAGCTCGAAAGCGCTCAGCGGGTGCGGCGTGAGCGACGTCGGATCGGGATCGAGCTCGACGCGGAAGATGAAGTAGGGCGAGAGCAGCACCGCTCGCAGCGCCAGGCTCAGGCCGACCTCGTAGTCGTCGCCGTTGGCGAGCGCCACGGCCACCGGCGCCATCAGCCGCTCGAGCTCGTCGGCCGCCAGCGGGCGGCGCCAGGCACGGTAGGCGAACTGGGTCAGGATCTGGCGAGCACAGGCGTCGCCCTCCACGACGGCGTCGCAGGTCATGATCGCGGAGCGTTGAGCCGCGTTGGCGAGGGCTTCGCTGACGAGCGCCTCGGCCGCCGAGTGGTACACGCTGAGGTGCAGCGGCGAGAGCGACAGCACGTCCGCCATGTTGTCGAAGCCGCTGCCGCGGTCGTCGATCGGAAACTCTGCCGCCGGCCTCAGGCTGGTGTTGAGGAGGTCACGTACGGAATTGTCGTACTCCGCGCGATTGAGCCGATGCAGCGTGACCCGACCTGGATCGGTGGCGGGCGCGCCGGTCGTGGCCGTCGTCCCGCCTGTGCCACCCCCGCCGGGACCGGTGCCAGGCGCAGCCCCGGAACCGTCACCACCTGGCCCAGCGCCAGTGATCTGCCCGGTGCATCCGAGCACGAGGGCGAGCGCGGGCAAGAGGCCTAGAGGTCTCACTCACGATCAGTCTCGGTAGCAATCGGGTTCGGGTCGCCTATTTCGAGCAAATCGTGCCGAGCCGAGCGGCACCGCCGTAGTTTTCCAGCAGCACCCTCCGGCGTTACGAGCGGGCACTAAAATCGTGGCGCTACAGCAAGAAGAAGCGATAGCCGAGCGTCGCCGCGATGTTGCCGGTCGAAGTGTCGCCGGTGATCTTGTGGGGCAGGTCAGCCCAGCCCAGATCGAGGTCGAGGAAGATCGCGCCCGGACCGAGGTTGTATTCGCCGCCGAGCGCCACGAAAAAGCCGAACTGCGTGGACTGCTCCGTGTATTCCATGAACTCCTGCCCACCCTTCGAACCGCTGGAGGTGGTCCTCAGGAGGAAGAGCCTGCCGCCGAGCGCGCCGGTCAGGTTCCACGCCTCACTCGGCGCGTTCAGGCGACCGCGCGGACCGAGCGAGAAGTGCAGCTCTTGCTGGTCGATCTCGCCCTCGTAGGTGCCGTCGGCGCGCCGCGTTTCGAAGCTGTTGCCCGGCGGCGAGTAGCCTGCGTCGAACATGATCTCGAGGCGCTGCTCCCACATTGGCAGCCGGTAACCCACCTCGACACCAAACACGACATGGGTGCCGAGCTCGCTGAACGGCTGGGGAAAGATGCCGCCGACCTCGCCGCCGACGACGAGCGAACCGGGGATGCCTTCGTCGGGCCCCGAGCCGCCGCCGTCGACGGAGACGCCGCTAGTGTCGGCAGTAAAGCCTGCGCTCGCTGCCTGCTGGCCCGCCGCCGGCAAGGCCCAGAGCGAGAGACCGAGAACCAACGAGGTCGCTATCGCGCGCATCACAGCACCGTCCTTTCGACCGAAGCCGTTGCTCCACTGCCCGAGTCGCCGCCGACCACGTAGATGAAGGCGCTCTCTTCGGAGCTACCCGCGAGGTAGCGCGGAGTGAGGAGCCGCACGCCCTCGTTGTTCCAGTTCACGAGATCTGGAACCGCCGCCGGATCGAGCTCGGCACTGGCGTTGCTGTCACTGGCTGCACCCTGTGCGCCACCGAAAGCGAACAGGAAGCCCGCTCCGGCCAGACCGGCGTAACCCGAGCGCGCCGGCGACATGGCGTCGGCGGCTGCCCAGGTCAGATCGCCTCCAGGCGCCACCAGCGCCACGTCGACGTTCGCGGCGTCGTTGCCCGCGCCCGTACCGCCGCCAGCGTAGATGTACGTCGCTCCCGCCGGCACGTTGAAGGCCTCGGTGTGAGATACGGCGAAAGCGGTGAGCTCCGAGCGAGCCGAGGAGATGTCCGCATCGCCGGCGACCCAGGCGTCGACCTCGTGGGTTCCGTCGTCGGCAACGACGACACTCAGACGTTCCCAGGTCGCCAGGTGATCACTGTCGCGACCGCCGATGGCGTAGATGTGGAAGGTGTCGGCGTCGTCGGGATCCTGCGCCACGGCGACGCCCGCCGCCTCGCGAGCCGTGCCCAGATCCGGCATCCCCATCCACACGCCCGTGGCGCCGAGCGGCAACGGAGGATCGCCCAGATCCGCACCGCCGACTGCGGTGTCCTCGTAGGTCGTGGTGTCACCGCCGTCGACCTCGGCCAGCAGGCGCACGCCGTCCAGGTTCTCGCTGCCGCTCGGGCTGCGGTAGATGCGATAGCCCATGGCGCCGGGGACGGGATCCCAGAACAGCGTCAGCACCAGCGTGCCCTCGAGCTCGACCGGCAGACTGACGCCGATCGGATCGCTGGCGAGCGTCTCACCGCCGGGGTTCGACGGATCGTCTTCCGACATCACCGCCGAGACGCGGTAATACCAGACGCCGGCGCCAACGCCCTCGCCGTCGTCCTCGCCCTGGCGAGCCACGACGTCCACGATCTCGGGCGCGTCGAGCGGATCGAGCACCTGCGCGCGCACCACTGACGTCGTCGGACCAGCGCCGTCGTTGCCGCCGACCACGTACATGAAGCGCCCGACCCGAGCCACGCCCGCCAGCGTTCGCGGATCCGGGAGCCTCACCGGTTGCTCGAACCAATCGCCGGCCTCGCCGTAGATGTCGATCGGCGTGGTTTCCACCGAACGCAAGGCGCCGTCCACGTTGCCGTCGTCACCGCCGATGGCGTAGACGAAGCGCGCCGAGCGCGTGGCGCGCTGCGCGGAGACTGCCGGCGCTCGCCGCGCCGTGATCAGGTCCGGCGCCTCGACGAAATCGTTGAGGTTCGACGACGGGTTCGAGATGCCGACGGCGGAGTACTCGAAGTAGCTGCCGTCGGCGTTGGTGACGCGGACGATGCAGACGGTACCCTGCGCGAGCGCCTCGACCGGTAGCGAGACCTCGATCGACGAGGCCGTGCCATCAGCGGCGACGGTGCCTTCGAGCGACGATTCCGTGCCGTCCAGACCGCGGCAGGCGAGCGAGACGAAGGGAGCATCGAAATTCGCGCCGCTGATCGTCACCGTCTGGGGAGCCGAGTTGTCGACGTAATTCGGCGAAACGCTACTGACCACGGGCGGATCGTCCTCGGTGACGCTGAAGCCCGTGTGCTGGTTGTCGGCGAGCTCCTCCGCTTCGATCAGGCCTACGCGCCCGTCGGGATTGACGACGACGACGTCGTACAGGCCCGTGGGCAAGCCGGCGGGAACCACCGCGGTCAGACGCTCGTCGCTGACCAGCGCGACGGACGCGAGCGCGGTGGCCACGGTGTCCTCGGTCGCCTCCATCGGATTGAGGAAGACGCGCGGGACCGGAGCGAACTCGCTGCCCGTGATCGTCACCGGCGTCGCGCCTTCGGACCAGCCGAACGAAGGATCGATGCCCGTCACCTCGAGGTCGACGGTGGAGGTGACGCGAATGCCGCGCAAGAGCTCGGCGGCGCAGCCCTGCGTGGTGTGCACCACCACGTCGTACTCGCCCTCGGCCGTACCGCTCGGCACGATCACCTGCACGCGGTTGTCGCGCGTACCCACGGTCTGGAACTCGAGCGGCGACTCCTGTCCGTCGGCGTCACGCATGCTGACGTCTTCGATCTCACCGATGCCGGAGCCGTAGATCGTGCCCTGCGTCGCGATGCCGTTGTAGACCACGTTGGGATCGCTCCAGAACAGGAGCGGCCCCTCGGCGAGGATGGTGATGCGAATCGTACCCGATGCCTCGCTGCCGTCCGGATTTCTGATCACGACGTCGTAGACGCCGGGCGCGAGCCCTAGCCCCGAGCGCACGGTGAAGTGAAGCTCGCTGGTCGAGACCCAGGAGACGTCTTCTTCCGGAATGCAGACTTCCGGCTCGCCGCTGACGGCGTTGCCGTCCACGTCTTCGACCCGGGTCATGCAGACGTCGGGTAAATCGACGCGTGCGTCTTCCGTGGCGCCGTCGACCACCATCGGGCTCAAGTTCGTGCCGCGGATGACGAAGCCCTGCTCGTCGGCCCCGCAGTAGGTCAGGGTCGTGTCCTCGACCGTGGATTTTCCCTCGCCTTCGAGCTCATGACTGCAGTTGAAGAGTAGGAAGCCGGCAGAAACCGCCAGCGACGCGCGTCTCATCATCGGTGCCTCCGTGCGAACCGTCCCCGACGCAGGGCAAAGCTGCGCGAAAGACGGTCATCTACGACCGGTCGAACCGTTCCTCGTCCCTTTAGTGGGACCTGGCAGCGCCGAGTATGACGCAGGCGTCCAAGCCCGCGATTTGACTAGCGGTCCGGCCGTGTAGGCGCCTGACGTACGCCGCCGATCAGAGCGAGCTGTCGATGGCCTGCAGCAGCGAGTTCGGGGCCGGCGCGTCCTGCCCCAGCTCCCAGATCATGATCCCGCCGTAGGTCGACTTGGCCAACGCCGCCTTGGCCTTGATCGTGTTCATGCTGTTGTGAACCACGGTCGCGCCGTTGCTCTCGATCCAGTCGGTCTCGGCGGCTGCGCCGTAGGTCGCGACGATTTCGGCATAGGTCAGCGCCTGACCGGTCCCGCCCTGCCACTTGTAGCCGTAGAAGGGCACGCCGAGCACGGCCTTGTCCGCGGGCAAACCCTGGCCGATCCAGTACGCCATCTCCTCGTTCTGGACCTCGCCGATCTCGGCGCCGTCACAGGGCGTGCTGCCCCAGAACTCGCACATGTCGTAGGCCATCACGTTGACGAACGCGAACGAC
>DATLIL010000092.1:0-2059 GCA_035539475.1 Polyangiaceae bacterium | reverse complement strand
GCGTGGTAGAAGTCGGACCATGATCGAGTCGCTCCGGCTCCAGAACTTCAAGGGTCACCGGGACACGACCATCGAGTTCGGTCGGCTCACGGTGCTCGTGGGGCCGAATGGGTCGGGGAAGACGAGCGTGCTCCAGGCGCTCGGCGCTCTGGCCCTTCGCAACGACAAGCCGTCGGAGCACATCTTCCGGGGCAACCTCGACCCGCAGATCCTTCTGACCCGCGGCCAGCGTGGCCCCATCACGATTCACGCCGCGGGCCATACAGCCGGAGCCCCGTGGCACATCGCCGTTACGTGCACTGCGGACACCGACAGATGGCAGTTCGCCACAGACCACGACGGCCACGCGACGCACCTCCACGCCTTGACGAAGTTTCGCTTCGATGCAGAGCGCATCGCTGCCCCTGCCTACGACGAAGACGCGCAGGGGCGGGTGCAGCCGGACGGAAAAAACACGGCGACCGCCTTGATGACGCTGCTGGTTGCCAACGATGGTTCCTTTGCGGCTGTCGAGGATGCCTTGAAGCGCCTCGTGCCTTCGGTCGAGCGCATCCGTCTGCGCCCGGCGTTCGTCTCCGGGCGAGATGCCTTCACGAAGAGCGCTGTCACCGACGACATCGCCAAGCTGAAGCTGACGGGCCAGGGCATCGTCTTCGACTTCAAGAACGCCCCTGATCTCCCGGCCCACGCGGCCAGCGAAGGGACGCTCGTCCTCCTCGCGCTGCTCACGGCGCTCCACGCGAACGGCCCACGCGGCGCGATCCTCATCGACGACATCGAGCACTCGCTGCATCCGACGGCCCAGATCGAGCTGATGAAGCACCTACGCGGCCTTCTCGACCAGATGCCCGACCTCCAGATCGTCGCGACCACCCACTCCCCCTACATCCTCGACGGCGTCGATCCTTCCGACGTCCGCGTCTTCTACCCGCGCGACGACGGCACCATCGTGACGAAGCGCCTCAGCGATCACCCCGACGCCCAGCGCGTGAAGGGCATGCTGTCGAGCGGCGAGTTGTGGAGCGCGGAGTCCGAGGCGTGGGTGCTCGCCGAGGACGCTGCGCAGTGACGGTCGGCCTGCTCGTCGTTTGCGAAGCTCCCGGCGACTTCGCCGTCGCGACCTGCATCGTCGATCGGACCCTGCGCGAGACGGAAACCAACTGGCTCCGCGAGCTCTTCGAGCACGCGCTCGACGAGCAACGGAGCTGGGTTTCGCTCGATCCCAGCCGCCCCTTCCTCGACTGGCATCACCTCGACGAGACGGCAAAGAGGCTCGGCGTGCGCACACAGCGCGGCCACTTCGGAGGTCGACCCGGCGCCCCTGACGCGCTCGCGGCACGCAAGGCGCTGGCCATCATCCACACGCTCCGCAAGCAGGGACGCACCATCTCCGCAGCCGTCTTGATGCGAGACATCGACCATGCGCCCGAGCGCAGGGACGGCATCGTCCAGGCTTGCGAAGAAGCGACCGCGCGGGATCCGGAGCTGCGTGTCGTGCTCGGCCTACCGGATCCCGAACTCGAAGCCTGGCTCCTCGCCGGATTCGATCCCGCAGACACCACCGAAGAAACGCGCCTCGCCGACTGCAAACGCGACCTCGGCCTCGATCCCCGCACCTCGGCCCACGCGCTTCGAGCAACCCACGATCAGGATCGTCGCAGCGTGAAACGCGTACTCGCGCTCCTCACGGGAGACGACCACGAACGAAGGGCGAAGTGTTACGAGGTCGCGCCCCTCTCCACCTTGATGGCGCGAGGTCGAAGCTCCGGGCTCACGCCGTTTTTGGACGCAATCCGTTCGAAGCTGCTGCCCCTGTTCCTGCACTCGCCGCGGCTGCCTCCTGCTTCCACCGCATACACGCCTTGAGGCCGTGCTTCAGGTTGCGGAGCGTCACCAGCTTCCCGAACGAAACTCCGAGCTCGACCAACGTCTGCGCGACGGACGGCCTCACGCCGCTGAGCACGCAGCGCGTACCGAGCAGCTCCACGGCGCGCACGATCTTCAGCAGGTGATCCGCCGTCGCCGTGTCGAGCACCTCCACGCCGGTCACGTCGAGGAT
>DATLIL010000091.1:0-29433 GCA_035539475.1 Polyangiaceae bacterium | reverse complement strand
GGCGATGGCGGCACGATCAGCGCAGCAGGCGCGGCCGGCGAAGGCGGAACAGGTGGTGGAACCGCAGGCGACGGTGGAACCGCAGGCGACGGTGGAACCGCAGGCGAAGGTGGAACCGCAGGCGAAGGTGGCCTTGCGGGTGCGGCAGGAATGGGCGACCGCTGTGGCGAGCAGCCCGTCGAGCCGCCTGACCCCGATCTTACGCTGCTCGGGACGGTTCAGATCCACTGCCCCGGCCATGCTCCGTGCGCTGGAACGCTCCAGAGCAATGCGTGGGTGCTCACCGCCGATCATTGCATCCCTGAAGACTGCGACCCTTACGACATGGAGGTCGTCTACGGGGGAGATCTCCTCAATCCGGTCCACGCCTGTGCCTCGGAAATCGTCCGCTTCGCCGATCCTCCGGGGGGTAGCGTCGAGACTCGCGATCTCGCCCTGGTGCGGCTCTCGCAGCCGCTTTCCATCGGCGGCTCTACCACGGGGTTCCGGCGACCGGTCTTCCCGTACACGAAGGAGTCCCTGCAGGACATCAGCCTGTACTGCGTCGGCTGGGACCTGGACTCGGAACCAGGTTCGGCGGACACGACTCAAACGACCCAGCTCACGACCAAGGACTTCGAATCTGGCATCCAAGGCACCGTGTTGTGGCTGCAGAAGGAAGTCGACGGGGCCATCACCCAGGCCGCGGACGAAGGTGGTGGTTGCTTCATCCAGAACGGACCCGCCGAATGGTTTCAAGTGGGCATTCAGCTCGACAATCCCGCGACCGGCCCTGCGGGTGAGGTGAACGACAACGTCTGGAGCCGGGTGGCGAGCCTGACCGATCACGAGACGCGGAACTGGATGCTGCGCACGATGCTGGGCCAGGAGACGGTACCGGGAATCGTGCCGACGCTCGGGATCAACGCCATCGTCCTGCCTGACGGCGAGCTGGAGCTGCTCTGGATCGACGCCAACGGCAAGCTCTTTGCTGCTCCCCTCACCGACCCCGCGAGCGCCGTCGAGCTCGGGAGCCCGAGCGGCGTGACCTTCGTCTCACAGAGGCCGGCTGGCATCGTCTTCGGCGAGGAGATCTTCGTCGCCTCCCTCGGCAGCGATCAGCAGCTCTGGTACCGGCGACTGGGAACTTCGCCATCCGAATCGGTGACCGACTGGACGGTCGTCGAATCGACGACCACCACCCCGGCCTCGGGGGCCGCCCTCGTCGCGGAAGGCGGTAACCTGCACTTGCTCGCGCGAGATAGTTCGAACGTGCTCCGGTATGCGGCATTCCTCGACGAGTGGTCAGCCTGGCAAGACCTGGGGGGCGACCGTGCAGGTGCTCCGTCGGCGTCTTCATGGGGACCAGGTCGCATCGACATCATGATGCGCACGATCGGGACCGGCGTCTGGATGATACCTCGTCAAGACGGGGTCTGGGGAACGCAGGTAGACGCGCAGAGCTACGCGTCAGCGTACACTTCGTACGATCCACTGGTCGTCGATTCGGGCGGCTTCGAGGTCGACATGTGGGTTCGCGATATCAGCGGCAACCTGCGCCTCCGCATCCACAACTGGGGCTGGCTCGACCAGTGGCTCGACCCCAGGATCCAGACCGGCAAATACATCGCCGGTGTCTCGAGATCGTTCGGAACCTACGACCTCTTCCTCAGCGACGGCACCACCCTCAATCACCTGACCTGGCCGCGCTGAAGCAGCGCTGGTCGACTTCGCGGAGAACCAGCCTTATGACACTGGGGTGCCGCAAGCCGACCTGAACGACATCGCGCTGTTCGTCAAAGTGATCGACAAGGGCGGCTTCGCCAAGGCCGCGCGCGAGGTGCACCTGCCGACGTCGACGGTGAGCCGTGCGGTGGCGCGCCTGGAGGAGACGATGGGCGCGCGCCTTATCCACCGCACGACGCGCAGCGTCTCGGCGACGGAGGAGGGGCGCACCCTCTACGAGCGCTCCGCACGGCCGCTGCTCGAGCTCGAAGCGGCGGCGCGAGCGGGTGAGCTCGGCCGCGGACAGCCCAAGGGCACGCTGCGGCTCACCGCCCCGAACGACCTCGGCACGGCCTTTCTGGCGGATGCGATCGTCGAGTTCACGGCGCGTTACCCAGCCGTGTCGGTCGACATGGTGCTGAGCAACCGCACCGTGAACCTGGTGGAAGAGGGCTTCGACCTCGCCGTGCGCGCCGGGAGCGCTCCGAGCGCGTCGTCGGCCATCGCGCGCAAGATCACCTCCCTGGAGTCGGAGCTGTTCGCGGCGCCCGGCTACGTGGAGCGTCACGGCGTGCCATCGAAGCTCGCTGACCTAGCCAAACACTCGCTGGTGCTCTTTCGCCCGCGTGACGGTGTATCGCAGTGGAAGCTGTGGGGGCCGGACGGCGCCCAGACCGTCGAGGCCAGGGGCCGGATCGGCTGCGACGACTTCAACTTCGTGCGCTCCGCCGTCCTCGCCGGCGGCGGCGTGGCGCTCCTGCCACGCATCATCGTGGCGCAAGATCTCGCGGCGGGACGGCTGGTGCGCGTGCTCCCGCGCTACGAATCCCGCGGCGCGGCGCTATACTTGCTGTACCCATCCGCTCGCCAGCTGCCGGCACGCGTCAGCGCCTTCCGCGACTTTTTGACCGTGCAATGCAGCAAGCACTGGACGCCGGGCGCCGCAGCCCAATAAGAGCTCCCCGTGACCACCGACCTCTACTCGATCCCGCTCGTCACTATCGAGGGTGATAGAACCACCCTCGAGGCATACCGGGGCAAGGTGCTTCTGGTCGTGAACGTCGCGAGCGCCTGCGGCTTCACGCCGCAGTACGCGGGCCTCGAGCAGCTGTGGCGCAAGTACAAGGACCGCGGTCTGGTCGTGCTCGGCTTTCCCTGCAATCAGTTCGGCAAGCAAGAGCCGGGTTGCCCGACCGACATCCAGCGCTTCACCAAGGAAGAGTACGCGGTCAGCTTCCCACTGTTCGACAAGATCGACGTCAACGGCCCGGACACGCACCCGCTCTTCCGGCTGCTCAAGTACCGCGCCAAGGGGTTGCTTGGAACTCAGGCCGTCAAATGGAACTTCACCAAGTTCCTGATCGATCGCCGCGGTGAGTCGATCGAGCGCTTCGCGACGACGACCACGCCGGTTGCGCTCGAGCCCAAGATCGAAGCCTTGCTAGGCGGCTAGCTGCTCAGCGGCCGCCCATGCCGGTGGTCGAGATACCCTGGATGAACGTCTTCTGGGCGAAGAAGAACAGGACCACGATCGGCACGACCAGAAGCACGGAGGCGCCCATCAGCAGGTGCCACTCGCTGCCGCCGTGCTGCGACTGATACTGCTGCAGGCCGAGCGCCATGGTGAAGGTGTCGGGCTCGGTCAAGAAGATGAGCGGGCCGAGGAAGTCGTTCCAGGCGAACAGGAAGTGGAACAGCCCGACCACGGCCAGCGCCGGCTTGGCCAGCGGCAGGATCACGCGCCAGAAGGTGCCCCACTCGGTGCAGCCGTCGATGCGCGCGGCGTCCGACAGCTCGTGCGGGATGGTCATGAAGAACTGGCGCAGCAAGAAGATGTTGAAGGCTCCGCCGAACCAGGCCGGGACCCAGAGCGGGAGCAAAGTGCCGATCCAGCCGAGATCGCGGAACACGCCGTAGAGCGGGATCATCAGCACCGGGAACGGCACCATCATGGTGGCCAGCGTCACGTTGAACAGCACCTCGCGGCCCTTCCAGCGAATGCGTGACAGGCCGTAGGCGACGAGCGCGCTCGACAGCACCGTGCCGACCAGGCCCAGCAGGGCCACGAGCAGGCTGTTGACCAGGTAGGTGATGAAGGTGACGGTGGTGTGCTCGCCCCTGTTCCACGGCATGGAGGACTTGGCGACGAGCTCGCCCAGCGGCTTGGTCTTGTCCGCTTCGTTGGCCGTGAGCGCGCGGATGGCCTCCGGGTAGTTGCCGAACAGCGGCTTGATCGCGGTCTTCACGGTGTCCGCGGGCAGGTAGAACTTGCGCGGCTCGGCGTGGCCGTGCTTCGACAGGAACCACTCCTGCACGTACACGTCGCTGGCCTTGACCTGCTGCAGCACCTGGGCCGGGACGAGCTGCTCTTCGAAACGGTCGGCGACCTGAGTCCGCCGCTTGACCTTGCCGTCGACCACGTCAGCCGGGTCGACCAGCACGCTCTTGTCCTTGTCGAGCCCCTCGAGCAGCTTGACGTAGACCTTCTCGGAGCCGACCTTCTGCGGTGGCGTGACCGAGATCTGCTCGCCGTTGAGCACGATGTACTGCCGGCGCGGCAGCCACTCCGGCGGCACCTTGCCGACCTGCTCGCGCGGTTGCAGCGAGGTGGCGATCAGCCAGATCAGCGGCACCAGGAAGATCGCCGCCAGGATGGCCAGCGGCAGGTGAACCAGGGGGTTGGTACGCAGCAGCGGGTTAGGGCTCGCCATGTTTCGCTCAGCGGTCGTAGGTGACCCAGCGCTTCGAGAGCTTGGTCGCGACGAAGGTCAGTGCCAGGATGATGGCGAACAGCACCCAGGCCATGGCGCTAGCGTAGCCCATGCGCAGGTCCTGGAAGCCGACGTTGTAGAGCTGGAGGACGTAGAACAGGGTCGAGCGCTCCGGCGACCCGGTGGCGTCGGTCATGATCAGGGCCTGGGTGAAGACCTGAAAGCCACCGATGATGCCCATGATCACGTTGAAGTAGATGACCGGCGAGATCATCGGGATGGTCACGTTGAACAGCCGCTGCGTCCAGTTCGCGCCGTCGATGATGGCGGCCTCGTAGATGGCGTTCGGCACGTCCTGCAGACCCGCCAGGAAGATCACCATCGAGTGACCTGCGCCCCACACCGCCATGATGATGATGGCGATCTTGGACCAGTTGGGATCGGCCAGCCAGGACGGTCCCTTGATGCCGATGCCGGCGAGGGCCGTGTTGATGATGCCGCTCTCACCGTTGTACATCCACATCCACAAGATGCTGCCGGCCACGACCGGCATCAGCGAGGGCAGGAAGAAGACGGTGCGGTAGAAGGCCAGGCCCTTGACCTTGCTGTTCAAGAGGACGGCCAGCGTCATCGACATGATCACGCCGAGCGTGACGGCGCCGACCGCGTAGTAGCTGGTGTTCCACAGGCTCTTCCAGAACAGCGCGTCCTGGAACAGGTCGATGTAGTTGTCGAGGCCGATGAAGACCGGCGGCAACAGCACCGAGTAGTCGCACAGCGAGTACCAGAGCGCCGAGATCAGCGGATAGATCAGGAACACCGACATGCCGATCAGCCACGGCAGGCAGAACAGGATGCCGTTGCGCTGATTGATCCGTTCACCCGGCGTCATGCCGGGCTTCGGTGCCGGCGCGTTCGGCGGAGTACCCAGCTCAGCCGGGCTCTTCGCCGGCTTTGGGCTTGCACCGCTCTGTTCCTGGGAGTGCAGTTCGACCCGTTCCGCTGAAGTCATTCGCTTCTCCTGGCCACGAGTTCCTTGTTGCGGTCGAGCGCGATCTGTCCGCGGGCCGCCGCCTCGTCGAGCGCCTCTTTGGGCGTCTTGCTGAGGTTCTGGATGCTGTCGACGGCGAAGCCGATCTCTCGGCTGTATTCGTTCCACACGCCGGTCTTGGGCGTGGCGAAGACTTGCGGCAGAGTCGGCAGGCTGGCAAACATCTTGATGTACTCGTTCGGGTGCGACGACCAGAACTTGTCGCTGGTCTTCGCCAGTGAGGAGAACTTCTTCTGCTGCATGCAGATCATCTCCATGCCCTCCTGCGACTCGACGAACTTGATGAACTCGAAGGCCTCGGCGGGGTGCTTCGAGTCCTTGGGGATGACCAGCACGTCGGCCTCTGCCATCGAGATGCCGTAGAGCTCCGGATGATCGGCGGGCACCGGGAACGGCGCCGCGCCCCACTGCATGCCGGGCGACATCTGCTGGATGAAGTTCCACATCCAGACGCCCTGGATGACCATCGCGATCTTGCCGGACAGGAACGGATTCTGCGGGCTGGCGAAGTTGCCGAAGCCGGAGCGGAAGCGCTGCATGGCGTCGAGGCCGAGCTTCTTGGTGTAGGAGGCGACCCACTCGTAGGCGCGGATGTTCTCCGGCGAGTTGGCCAGCGACTTGCCGTCGTCCGAGATCAGCTTGCCGCCGAAGAAGTAACCCCAGGTGTGGCTCCACCAGCCGGGCTCGCTGGGCAAGAAGCCGACCTGGAGCAGCCGCTTCTGCGCCGCCGGCACCTCCGGCAGGTAGCCGCTACGGACCTCGGTCCGGCCATCGGGGAGCGTCACCTCCCACTTGGTCATCTTCTCGGCCCAGGCGTCGAGCTCCTCGATCGTCTTCGGCGGCTTTTCCGGGTCCAGCCCGGCCTCGCGGAACAGGCGCTTGTTCCAGTGCAAGGCGATCGACGCCGGCGTGCTGGGCAGTGCCCACAGCTTGTCGCGGTAGACGCCGAGGTCGTAGTAGTGCTCGACGAAGTCGCTGCGCTTGATTCCGGCCTTCTCGACGTAGGGCCCGAGGTCGGTCAGCGCGCCCTTCTCGGCGTAGGCGGGCACCAGCATGCTGAAGGTGCCGGCAACGTCGGGCGGGTTTCCGCCGGCGGTCGCCACCAGGAGCTTCTGATCGATGCGGGAGACCGTGACGCGGGTGACCTCGATCGGCACATAACCGGGTTCCGCCTTGGCCTTCTCGAGCTGGTGCTTGTTGAAGGCATTGACGACCAGGTCGGCCGCCACGCCCTCGAAGCCCGTCCACTTCTCCCAGTAGACGATGCGCCTGACGTTTTCGCTCTCCTGCCCGCTCGAGCAGCCGAGGAGCAGACTAGTGGCGACCAGGAGCAGCGCGAGCAACCTGTTCATTTTCGGTGGCGCACTCTGTCACTTTTTCCGGCCACGGGAAAGGGTACCCAGGGGCCATTTTCGCTGCTTTTTACGGTAAAATATGGACGTTTATTATCGAACGTCCGTCGCAGCGGGAATGGAGGTAACGCTACCAGGCCGCCGGCTCGATCCTAGGGAGGAATGCCCAGGAGCACGGCGAGCTCGTATGTTAACGCGCTGATCAGGGCCGAACCCGGGATCGTCAGCACCCAGGCCCAGACGATGCGCCCGGCGACGCCCCAGCGTACGGCCGAGAGCTTGCGTACGGAACCCGCGCCCATGATCGAGCCGGTGATGGTGTGCGTGGTCGAGACCGGAATACCGAAGCCGGTGGCCATGAACAGCGTGATGGCGCCGCTCGTCTCCGCACAGAAGCCGCCGACCGGGGCGAGCTTGGTGATGCGCATGCCCATGGTGCGCACGATTCGCCAGCCGCCCGAGAGCGTGCCGAGCCCCATCGCCGCGTGGCACGCCAGGATGACCCAGACGGGGACGTCGGGCCGCTGCCCAGGCGCGGCGTGCAGCTGGCCAGCCGCCATCAGCGCAGCCGCGATGATGCCTGCGGTCTTCTGCGCGTCGTTGCCGCCGTGGCCGATGGAGTAGAGGGCCGCCGAAACCAGCTGCGCGCGCCGGAAGTACTTGTCGACCAGGCTCTGCGAGAAGCGACCGAAGAGCGACATCACGACCTGCATCAGGAGGGCGCCCAGGACGAGCCCCAGCGTGGGAGCGATCACGATGAAGACGGCCGTCTTGAGGAAGAGCGACTGGTCGAGCGCGCCAAAGCCGGCCTTGACGATGGCCGCGCCAGCGAGGCCGCCGAGCAGGGCGTGCGACGACGAGGTGGGCAAGGCCAGCCACCAGGTCAAGAGGTCCCAGATGATGGCGCCGACCAGCCCAGCCCCTACCAGCGTCAGCGATGTGACTGCTGGATCGACGCCCTTGGCGATGTTGCCGGCGACGTGCGCGTCGAAGAACAGGAAGGCGACGAAGTTGAAGAACGCGGCCCAGGCCACGGCCGTGGTCGGACTGAGCACGCGCGTGGAGACCACCGTGGCGATCGAGTTCGCCGCGTCGTGAAAGCCGTTGATGTAGTCGAAGATCAGCGCGAGCGCGATGATGGCGACGAGGGCTTCCATCAGGAGTACTCGAGCACGATGCCTTCGAGGATGTTCGCGACGTCCTCACAGCGGTCCGTCGCCGACTCGAGGTTGTCGATGATGTCGCGCCATTTCAAGGCGACCAGCGCGTCGAACTCGCCGCTGAACAGCCGGGCCAGAGCTCGTCTGTAATTTTGATCGGCCTCGTTCTCGAGGCGGTTGATCTCGACGCACAGGTCGAGCATCTCCTTGGGGCGTTTGACCTGGGGCAGCAGGCACACCGCCTTGTTGACGGCGTCGACGGCTTGCTTGAGCACGCGGGTCAGCAGGGGCACGAAGTCGGGAACGGTCTTCTCTCCGTAGAGCATCAGGCGCTCGGCGACCGCCTCGGTCAGGTCGAGCACGTCGTCGAGCGAGGTGATGAGGCCGTGGATGTCGCTGCGATCGATCGGCGTGATCCACGTCTTGTGCAGCTTCGCGATGGTCTCGTGGGTGATCTTGTCACCCTCGCTCTCGACCTCGCTGATCTGCTTGGCGAGCTCCGGAGTGCGCTCTGGCCCCTCGGAGATATCCACCAAAAGCTCCGCCGCTCGCACGATACAGGCGGCGTGCCTCTCAAAAGCCTCGTAAAATGAGCGATCCTGGCTACTCGGGCCGAAGCCGAACATGGCGGGGCGGAGCCTAGTCGCCACCCCTGATGAGTGAAACGCATTCGTGACGGCTGCGTGAAATCTCGCTGACGGCTGCGCCGGCCGCGCGACCGAACCGGGCGGACCTCAGGCGACGTGAGGCTGGGTGCCGGCGTGGCGCACGTCTTGACCCCGGACCATGAAGACCACCATCTCGGCAATGTTGGTGGCGTGGTCGGCGATGCGCTCGAGGTACTTGCCGGTCGAGAGCAGCTTGGTGGAGCAGTCGACGAGCTTGGGATCCGTCATCATGCTGCCCACGAGCTCCGGGAACAGCTGCGCGTAGTAGGCGTCCACGATGTCGTCGCGTTTCACGACGGCCTCCGCCTTGGCCGCATCCCCAGCAACGAAGGCATCGAGAGCGTCATGCAACATGGCCTGCGCCACACCGGAAATCCGGGGGATGGCCTGGTGACCGGAGATGGCCGCCTCGCTGCAGAGCTCGACCACCCGCTCGCTGATGTTGACGGCCAGGTCACCGATGCGCTCGAGGTCGGTGACCAGCTTGAGCGACGTCGTGATGAAACGCAGGTCGGAGGCGACCGGCTGGCGCTTGGCCAGGATCTGCAGGCAGAGCTCGTCTATCTCGAGCTCGAGGGCATCGATCTGGACGTCCTGCTCGATGGTGGCACGGGCCAGAGTCGGGTTGCGCTCGACGAACGCGCGCATCGAATGATCGATCATCTGCTCGACGCGAGCGCCCATCAGCAGAACCCGCTCCTTCAGCGTCTCGAGCTCGTGCTCGTACTCCCTGTCAGTGTGCCTCCGAGTCAACACTCCAGATATCTTAACGCATCTCTCCAGGAAATCCGCCAGTTCGTTGTAAGTAATTTGCCGATGGTGGGTGCATTTCCCACCCGTCTGCGCTGCTCTGGGCTCCGGTGCACCTAGTTGAGCCGCGCCGGTTGCGGGAGTAGCAGTGCTCACCATGGCCGATACCGCCCCGCTTTCCCGCGATCTCAGCCGTTCGGAGCTCGAAGCCATGTTCGAGGCGATGTTCCTGGCCGCCTTCGCCGACGACGACTTCAGCGACCAGGAGCGGGAACGCTTCGCCGAGCGGGTATCCGAGCTCAGCGGCGGCTTCGTCCAGGGTGAGCGCTTCGACGAGCTCCTCTTGCAGGTGACCCGCGAGCTCTTCACGCACGGGCTCAGCCAGCGGCTCTCGACGCTCGCACCGCGTCTGCCACGCGAAAATCAGCGACGTGTGGCCTTCGAGGCGGCGGCCGAGGTCGCGCGCCAGGACGAGCTCCGCGGAAGCGAGCGACGCCTGCTCGAGGAGCTCGGGCAGGCGCTCGAGCTCGCGCCGGAGCTCGTGCGGAGCACGCTCGGGGAACAAACGCCCGACGCCGAAGTCTGACAGGACTCCCGTGCCATCCGGCACGACGCAAGCAAGGGAGGTTCGCATGGCGTCCATCGGCGGCGGCCAGGCCGCAGGCAAGCGTGTGCTCAATCACGAGCTCCCGCTGGTTCCGTTCATCGATTTTCTGCTCTGTCTCGTGGCTTTTCTCCTGGTCACCGCGGTCTGGACCGAGGCCGCCCGGCTGCGAGCCGACGCGCGCGTTCCGGGACAGGGCGTCGACCAGCACACGCCCAGGAAGGAGCTCCACGTCGCGATCAGGGACACCGAGTTCGAGCTCAGCTGGAGGCAGGGCGCCACGGTGCTCGACAGCAAGAGCATCCCCCGCAAGGCGACCCGGGCTGCAGATGGGACGCTACGCTACGGCGAGCTCGGTGAGGCACTAGGTCAGGAGTGGAAGGCGCACGGTGTGCACCAAAGCGCCAGCGATCCCAGCATCGACCGCGCCGTGCTCCATAGCGGAAACGCCACCGAGTTTGCGGAGGTCGTGGCAGTTCTCGACGCACTGCACGGCACCACGCGAGCGTACGGCAGCGGATTAGTACCCGCCTTCGGCGTGGCTTTCGCCGTGGACTGAAAGCGGGCGTGCCCGATTGCCCCGCTCGGCAATCGTCCCCGGGCGTTGCGGAATTTCCCTGGCGTGGGTCGTGCAAGGTCTTGGCTGCGAAGGGAGGCACAGCCCCGAAATGACGCCGAACCTCAAGGACCCGCGCTGCAGCCGCGCCAGCACCCTGCTCGGGCCGAGCGCCTTAGCTCTGGTGCTCGTGGCCTGCGCCTCGTCAGGAGCTCCGAAGCAGTCTACGGCCCCTGCCCCGAACGCCAAGGCGAGCGCCGCAAGCGCCCACGCGGCCGGCCCCTGGCCGGGCACCAGCGTGGACAAGCCCATGATGGTGTGCGGGCCGCGCGAGTCGTACCGCTACGTCGCTTCCGAATTCCAGTGTCCGCGCGGGGGCAACCCGCTCGACGGCGACCTCGAACGCGCCCGTGACGCGCGGCTCGGTGCCCTCGATCATCCAACCAGCAGCCACATCGTGGACGTGTATCGCGTGCCGTGCCCCGACGGAGACGTCGAGCTCTACGTCGATATGTACGGCTGCGAGGAGTACGAGCAGCAGCTCACCGACCACACGCCCAGTCGCTCTCTGGAAACATTGATGGCGAGCTACGACGACGAGGACTACCAAGCCGTCATCTCGCAGTGCGACAAGAACCCGGCGGAGCTCGAGGCCGACGAGTCGATGTACTGCATGGTGCTCGTCCCGGCGTCCTTCTTCGTCGCCGGCAAGGCGTCGATCGCCGTGGGTGTCTTGCGCGAGCTCTGCAACCGGCTGCCTCCCCCGAGCAGCCTGAGTGACGCTCGCGCCAACCTGGTGGTGCAGGTGACCACGGCAGTGGCGCGCACCGCCGAACGGCGAGGAGCCGACCTGGGCACCGAGGAAGGCGCACAGATCGTCAGCGTCTTTGCCGAGGCCTGCGAGGTGACCCCGCGCGACCTCGAGCGGGCGCTGCAGAACACCGAGACCCTGTAGCCTTGCGCGCACCGGCCGTTGGGGCCTAAAAAGGCCGCGTGAGCTTCAGAATCGCTGCCTGTCTGAGCGCTTGCCTCGTGGGCTGCGGCGCCGAGCACGTCGCGCTGTCCGCCCCCCCGGCAAGCGCTCCGCCCGCTCAACGCATCGCCGCCTACGAGAAGCTCAGGCCCCTGCCCGCCGCGGAAGCCCAGACCGGGATCCGCGGCGCGGCGCCCACCAGCGTGCTGCGTACCTCCGACACCCTGGTCCTGGCTGGCGGTCCCCGGGTGAGCCAGGCCGAGGACCTGCTCCCGGTGCTGCCGAAGGACTCGGATACGGCTCGGGTGGCGGAGCGCTCGGGCTCACGACGGTCCACGGCGAGCTGGCTCACCGCCGGCGGCTTCGCGTTGCTGGCGGCGGGCGCCATCGTCGCCGTCAGCCCCTTCGTCGTGGCCGACCAGGGCAGCACCATCAACCTCGAGCCGATCTACATCGGGACGGGGCTGGTGGTCCTGAGCCTCCCCGTCTTCCTCTTCAGCGGGGCCGAGCGCCGGGCAGCCGAAGATGACCGAGCCTCGGTCTTCGAGAGTTATGAGCCGGCGCTGCGGCAGCGGCTCGACCTGTGCGAGAACGGCGGCCCCCGTCCCTGTCACTAGGCCCGGCCGCCGGGACAGAAAGAGCTCGGGCCCCAACGGCCAAGATCAAGGGGGCGGGATACCAGGCAATCAGGGCCCGAGCCGCCCGTGCTCATGCTCGTCTCTAGCCCGAGGGTCAAGCCCTCGTGTTTAGCGGGTACCCTTGTAGGTTGTAACGCCCTATAGCCGACCACTGGACTTCGAGTGGAAAGCTCGACGGTGCGCCCGGAATGGGCCTACTGTGGTGGGGGTCCCGCGATGCCGTCCCGTAAGGCCGAACAGATCGTCAAGATCCTGCGCGAAGAGATCCTGTCGGGTAAGCGCGCCAAGGGCTCGCGACTGCCGACCTACGACGCGCTGGTCGAGGAGTTCCAGGTCACGCGCCCGACCATTGCCCGCGTGGTCGCCCTGCTGCGCGAAGAGGGCCTCATCACCGACAAGGGTGACCGCAGCCTGTTCGTGGCCGACGAGTTCCCGCATCAAACTCGCTACCTCTGGATCACCAGCGTGGAGCCCGGTTCGCAGGAGTGGACGAACTTCCTGTCCACACTGCTCTCCGTGATCGAGCACGAGGAGACCGGCATCGAGGGCACGGTGGTGCCGCTGACCGGCGTCGACGGTCGCGCCAACAACCCTTCCTATCAGCTCCTGTGCGAGGTCATCGAGCAAGGCTCCGCCGCCGGGCTCTTGCTGATGAACTCGGCGACCGTCTACCTCTTGCCCGTGCTGCAGGAGCCGGGCATGCCGCGCGTCGCCATCTCCGCGCCCTTACCCCACGCCGGCCTGGTGACGCTCGATTTCGAGGGGCTGATCGACCGCGCCTGCCGCAAGCTCGTCGAGAAGGGGCAGCGCATCGCGGTGATCTCCCCTCACGCCAACAACCTGGTGGCTGCCGAGCAGCGCTTGCTGGCGCTCGGCGTCCCCAAGGATCGGCTGTGGCCGCTGCACGTCGGGCCGATCGGCAGCGAGCACGTCACGGAGCTGTTGTTCGACCGCAACGAGCACCCCGACGCGCTGTTCATCACCGACGACAACCTGGTCGAGCCCATGCTCGAAGGATTGCGACGCGCCCACGTGTTGCCGGGTGAAGACGTCTACGTGCTGGCGCACTGCAACTGGCCGCGACCCTATGGCCTGGAGGCCGGTATCGAGCACATCGGCTTCGACGTCCGCGAGGTGCTCGCGACGTGCAAGCAGATGATCGACGCCCAGCGCGCCGGCGACCCGACGCCGACCGCCAAGGTGTCTCCGCGCTTTCTCAGCGAGCTCGTGTTGCCCATGCGCGAGCGCACGAGCAACGTCTAGTACGACTGCCAGCTGAGCCGCACGGGCCAGTAACAACTCTTGCCCTCGCAGTCGCTGCCAGCGTGCCCCATGGCGGTGTCGTTGTGCGACCAGGCGCGGACGCCGACGCGCACCTCCGTGGCGTTCCCGGCGAGCACGACCGTCTCGTCGCTGCCGGTTTGGCGGGGAAAGTTGTGGACCGAATAGCCGCAGACACCGTCGTCGCCGAGGGCGCCGAACGCCATCGCGCCGTCCACGAATTGCCAGTGCGCGCCACTGCGGAGGTAGACGCCGTATTCGAGCGTGCTGTGGTTGCAGTCCCAGCCCGACGTCGTCAGGCTCGGCCCGGCCCAGCTCGGCGTGATCAGTGCGGTGCCCTCGACGAAGCCACGAACCCACGCAAGGTCCGCGCATTCCTCCAGGCCAATCGCGTGGGCGCCGATCGTCACCTCGACGCTGTCGGCGCTGCCGAGATCCTGTTCGACGGCGAGCTCGTTCAAGACCGGCGCGCACGACTCACGTAGCTCGGCTCCGTTTTGAGCCACCGGCGCATTCACGTCGTCCTGCCGCGTGCTCTCCGGGACGTTACCGGCACAACCAACGAACGAGACCAGAGCCAGCGTGCACAGTGAGGCGCGCATCGTCGGATCGCTTTCGCAAGCGACATGCCAGCCTGGATTCCGCTGCAGATCGCCGACGATCGTTGCAACGTGCCGAGGCGCTCCGCCACGCTTGTTACACCGAGTAGAGATCCAGCGCGCCACTCATGCGCGTGCGGATCCAGCCTAGCGGTTCTCGCTCTCCCTGTTCGACGAAGTGTTCGATCGCGGGAACGTAGTTGACGATATTGAGCGCTTTGACCACGGGAGCGAACGCCTCGATCTGCTCGGGAGAGGCGCCGTAGCCCGTGAGAAAGGCCTCCATCGCGTCGATCGACAGATCGTGCAGCGCGATCGACCATTCCCACTGTGGCGCCAGCGCCGAGAGGGAGTTCTCCCAGTCGATGATCGCCGTGATCTCGCCGCTGTCGTCGACGAGCACGTTCTTCAGCCTGAGGTCGCCGTGATTGAGCTGCCCGTGCGCGACACCTTCGCCGGCGCTTTCGAGCAGGGCCCGCAGCCGCTCGGCCCTGTCTTCGTCCAGCATGCCGTGACGCTGGAGCGCCAGCAGACGCCGCGTCAGCTCGATCTCGTCGCGCAAGAACGCCGCCCACGTCGTGCACGCCGGCGGCTGGGTGAAGTTGTGCCCGAAGCCCTCCGTTTCGATCGAATTGATCATCGCGCCGTAGCGCCCTACCTGCTCCAGGACCTTGAGGCGCTCGGGGTGGTGCATCGCGGGCTGGCCGTACACCCGAGCCTGGAGCATGTAGGGGTAAGGTACGGCTTCGTCGCCGACGTAGAGCACCTCCGCGGTCGGCACTCCGGCGGCGCGGGCCTTCTCGCTGGCGAGGCGCTCCTTTCGGAACACGTCGAGCTTGTCCTTCTCCGGCGTCATCTTCAGGATGAACTCGCCTTCCTGGTGTTTGACGCCGTACACGAAGTTCGTGATGCCGCCCGATTGCCACGTGATCCGCGCCGGCGCGCTGCCGAGGTGGTGGGCGACGACGGCCTTGGCCAGACGCAGCCATTTCCTGCGCTCGCCGCGGGTCATCGGCGAGGTCAAGCGACACCTCGTTGCAGCTCGGACAGGCAATAGAGGAGCTCGCCCAGGGCCAGCGAATTCGGCACCGCGAGCGTCTCCTGCAAGCCGTTGTAAGGCAGGCGTGCTCCGCCGACGACGACCGCGCAGCCCACGCCCGAGAGAAAGCGATCCATCTTCGTGTCCCCAGCGCCGAGCGCGGCGTGCAGAGGGACCCCGAGCAGCTCTGCCATCGCACGAGCGCCGCTCAGCTTGTCGACACCTGCGTGCGTGAAGAAGTGGCTTCCTTGCGAGTGCTGGTAAGCCATCAAGCGATCCTGAGGCACGTCGATGAGCAAGAAGATCATGCAAATCTCCTCCGCGTGGAGCTGAGCGCGCAGCTTTTCGAAGTCCACCGCCGTCACGGCCGAAGCGCTCGTGTACTTCTCGCGCGTGTGCAGCACGTTTTCGGGCACGGGGGTCCAGATCATCTCACCCATGCGCCAGTCGCGCGGGTAGTAGAACACCAGAACGTCGCGGACGCCGTCGGCCAGAAGAACCTCGACTGGCGCCAGTGCGCGGTCGATCTCGGCAGCGGTGAGCGGAAAGGCGGCGACCTCGTCGAAGCCGAGCGTTCCGTCGCTACCCATCACGATGTGACCGAGCAGGCTGCCATTCAGGCTGACGGTGGGCAGCGGCGCGCGCGAGATCGCGTACCACTCACGCCCGAACGTCCGCAGCACGGAAAGCGGAAAGCGCAGCGAGTTGAGGATCAGCGGGCGCCCGAGCTCCACCAGCTTCATCAGCGCGAGCTCCACGCGGCGCGGGATGATGATCCGGCCTCGATGCTCGTGCACGGCGGTGCCGTCCAGATCCGTGATGACCGAGCCGAGCTCGGCGAAGCGCGAGTGCGAGAAGAACTTCGTCAGCCGTTCGACGACGTCGGGCTCGAGCGCGGGTCCGTGCCGTGTTTCACTCGCGACGCTCACCAGTCGAGTGTACGCATCAGAGCGGCGACGCGCCGCTGGGCGCTCGTGTCACGGGCGTCGCGAATTGTCTCGGGCGGCGGCCCTTCAATCCGGATAGGTGATGGCCGAGAACTCGGTGCGAGCGTTCTGGAATTCGGTCTCGCGCTCGGCGGGCCAGCCAAAGGCTTCGGTGGCCAGCGGCTTGAGGTTCTTGTTCACGGCGCCGCTCATGAAGTGGACGTATTCGCCGAAGTTCATGCCCCCCGAATAGTTGTCGCCGTTCTTCGGGAAGTTCTCGGAGAGGACCTGGAAGAAGTTGACCATCACGCTGACGCCGCCGTGATCGAGCCAGAGCGGGTAGTACCAGTCGCGGAACCAGTGGGTGTCGGCTTGCGGAAACGAGTCGCTGGTGTTGCTGAACTTGTCGAGCACGCGCTCGGCCTCGGCGTCCATGCCGAGCCCGACGTAGAGATCGTACTGGTAGAACTCGGCCCACTTGCTGTCGCCCCAGAGGCCGAAAGCCGGCGAGCCGTGCACGCCTCGCGAGGCGCCCTCGACGATGTGCGACACCTCGTGACTGGCGAGATCGTAGTTCCCTTCGGTCCAGGGCCCCGGGCCAGCGTCGGAAACGTTGCGGTAGTCGTGCGACGCGTCGAAGTACGTCGACGGATGGCCACCGGAGTACTTGCCCTGGTGGAAGATGCCGTACAGGCGTCCGTCACGCTCACCGTCGGTGAACTGCCCGTAGTGCTGCAGCGTGTACTGCCAGACCTCCGTCAAGAACGACATGAGCCACTCGGCCTGGCTCTGATCGACTTCGTCGTCGAAGTAGAGGACGACCCACTCGTTGTAGTCGACGAGCTTGAGCACCTGGACGTGCTCGAACCAGTGCTCGGTCCACTCCTCGGGTGGTGCGCCGGCGTTGCCCTCGGGCAGCACCGGGCCGGAGCCCGCGGAGCCACCCGTACCGCCGCTCGCGCCACCCGTTCCAGCGCCCGTACCGGCGCTGCCGCTCGAACCCGCCGAGTCCGTGCCGCCGGAGGCCATTCCCGCGGCGCCGCCGGATGGTGGCGGAGAAGCTTCGGAGCCGCAGGCGAGGACCAGGGCGAGCAGCGGCAACTTGGAGAGCCAACCGGGCATACCTCGCTAATGGACCGACGCCGGCGCACTAGCTCAAGGATTCCGCGTCGGACTGCACTTCACCACCCTTCGCTGTAATTTCGCAGCGCCGTCGAAACGAGTCTTGCGCAGGTCTGACGCTCACGGTACGCGCGGATAGCGAAACCATTTGAAGATCTGGTAGCCGACGTAGGCTCCGACGAGCACTACCGCCACGATGGCGAGGATGGCTTGGTTCGGATCCTCGGCGCGGCGTGCGCCGGCGATGAAAGCGGCGAGGGCGAACACGAGCACGGCCATGACCACCGGGTGGTAGACGCGATACTCCGTGCCACAGCGTCCGCACGAGTAGATGCCGGACTGAAACATGAAGTAGTTGCCCTCTTCGTCGACCTCGTCCTCGTCGCCCATGGGCGCGACCACGTTGCCGCAGCTGCAGCGCCGGGCCACTTCCGCGCTGCGTACCCTGCGCGTGGCGACGCGCGACTCGTAGGTGGCGTGGCAACGCCGGCACAGCCACTGCGCGGCCGGGCTGAGGGTTAGCTCAGCCTCCGAAGTCGCGGTCTGGCAGCCCTCACAAGCTCTCACCGTAGGGCATCCTAGCAGCATCGCTGGCGCCGACGTCCGGAACGTGGGATGGGCGGGCGCGATGGAAGCCCCTGCCCCGCTCTACGACTGCCTGCCGCCGGAAGGCGCCAGCGCCGACGCGCTGCTCGAGGGCTTTCTGAAGTACGCGGCGGAAACGGGGCTGACGCTCTACCCGCACCAGGAGGAGGCGATCCTCGCGCTGATGTCGGGCGCCAACGTCATCGTCCACACGCCGACCGGCTCGGGTAAGTCGCTGATCGCCTCTGCCGTGCACTTCAAGGCCGTGGCCGAGGGCCGGCGCTCGTTCTACACGTGCCCGATCAAGGCGCTGGTCAGCGAGAAGTTCTTTGCGCTGTGCCGTGAGCTCGGCCCCGAGCAGGTGGGCATGATGACGGGCGACGCCACCGTGAACCGCGACGCGCCCGTGATCTGCTGCACCGCCGAGATCCTCGCGAACATCGCGCTCGGCAGCGGCGCGGACGCCGACGTCGACTACGTCGTGATGGACGAGTTTCACTACTTCTCGGACAAGGAGCGCGGCGTGGCCTGGCAGGTCCCGCTCCTGACCTTGCCGCACGCACGCTTCGTGCTGATGAGCGCGACGCTCGGCGACGTGAGCGCCTTCGAGGAGCTCCTGACCCGCCGCACCGGCGCGGAGGTCGTGACGGTGAAGTCCGCGCACCGCCCGGTGCCGCTCGAGTTCGACTACCAGGAAGCCCTGCTGCACGAGGCGGTGCAGTCGCTGGTCACGCACGGCCGCGCGCCGGTCTACGTCGTCAACTTCACGCAACGCGGCGCGGCGGAGGTGGCGCAGAACCTGCTCAGCCTGGATTTCACCAGCAAGGAAGACAAGAAGAAGATCGCCGCGGAGCTGACCGGTGTGAGCTTCAAGAGCCCGCACGGCAAGGACGTGCAGAAGCTCCTGCGTCACGGCATCGGCATCCACCACGCGGGCCTGCTGCCGCGCTATCGCCTGCTGGTGGAGAAGCTCGCGCAGCGGGGCCTGCTCAAGCTCATCTGCGGCACCGACACGCTGGGCGTGGGCGTGAACATCCCGATCCGCACGGTGCTGTTCACCAAGCTTTGCAAGTACGACGGTGACAAGGTGCGCATCCTGAGCGTGCGCGACTTCAAGCAGATCGCCGGGCGCGCGGGGCGCAAGGGCTTCGACGAGCGCGGCTTCGTGGTGGCGCTCGCGCCCGAGCACGTGGTGGAGAACATCAAGCTCGAGGCCAAGGCGAGCAGGACGGGCAAGACCAAGTTCGTGCGCAAGAAGGCGCCCGAGTGGGGCTACGTGCAGTGGGACCGGGCGACGTTCGAGCGGCTGGTGAGCGCGGAGCCGGAAGCGCTCGAGTCGCGCTTCCAGGTCTCGCACGGCATGCTGCTCTCGGTGCTGGGCCGTCCGCGCGGCGGCTGCAGCGCGATGAAGGAGCTGGTCAAGAGCAGCCTCGAGTCCAAGGGCCGCCAGCGCCACCACAAGAAGCACGCCCTCGCGCTGCTCCGTTCACTCTGGCAAGCGGGCATCATCGAGTTTCGCTCGGCCGCAGACGGCGGCGGCATCACGCTGAACGCGGAGCTGCAGCGTGATTTCTCGATCCTGCAGGCGCTCGGCCTCTACGTCGTCGACGCCGTGGAGCGCCTCTCGCTGGAGAGCCCGAGCTACGCCTTCGACGTCCTGACCCTGGTAGAAGCGGTGGTCGAGGATCCAGAGGTGATCCTGCGTCAGCAGGTCGACAAGCTGAAGGGCCAGAAGCTCGCGGAGCTGAAGGCGGCCGGCGTCGAGTACGAGGAGCGCATGGCGGAGCTCGACAAGGTCGAGCACCCCAAGCCGAATCTCGAGTTCTTGAACGACAGCTTCGCGTTGTTCGCCAAGGAGCACCCGTGGGTGTCACGCGAGGCGCTGAAGCCGAAGTCCATCGCACGCGAGATGCTGGAGAACCTGCAGTCCTTCAGCGGCTACATCAAGGAGTACGGCCTGGCGCGCTCCGAGGGCCTGCTCCTGCGCTACCTGTCCGAGGTCTACAAGACGCTGATGCAGACCATCCCGGAGCTCGCCCGCAGCGAGGAGGTCGACGAGATGATCGGCTACCTGCGCAGCATGATCCGCGGCGTCGACTCGAGCCTGCTCGACGAGTGGGAGCGGCTGCGGAACCCCTCCTACGTCGCGCCCGACGCCGAGGAGCCGGGGCCGAGCGCCGACGACATCACCAAGAACACGCGCCTGTTCACCGCCTTGATCCGAAACCTCCTGTTCTCGCTGCTGCGCGCGCTGCAGAGCCGCGACTACGAGTCCGTGCTCGACCTGAGCGAGCCCGGCGACTTTCCCGCGACGAACGCCGACGTGGAGCGCGCCATTTTCCCGCTCTTCGACGAGAACGCCAGCATCCAGCTCGACGCCGTGGGTCGCAGCCCGACGAACACCGTGATCGAAGCCGGCGAGAGCTACTGGCGCGTCACGCAGAACCTCGTCGTCGACGGCGAGATCAGCGAGTACACCGTGCGCGGCCGCATCGACCTTGCGCGCTCCGCCGCCGAGCGCCGCCCGATCTTCCTGCTCGATCACGTCGGCGCCGGCTGAGGGCGCCGGTCAGGGCTTGGTTCGCTTGCGCGGAAGGGCCGGCGGTGGCGGCAGCTTGCCCCGCTGCGGCGGCGGCGCGAGAGACTTCGTCGAACGCGCCGACTGCGCTCGCACCGGTTTCTTGCGCGCGGGCGGCGCGAGCGGCCGGGCGTTGGCCTCGGGCGGAGTGGGCGGCGCGTGAACGTCCTGGACGGCCTTGGCAACCGTCACCTTCGGCATCGCCGGTAGGGTCCTGCCCGTGCGTTGTCTGCCGACGGCCTTCATGCCCGGCACCGTACGCGGGCGCGGCTTGGCGGGAGCGAGCTCGCTCTTCGGCTCCGCCCTCTTCGGCTCGACCGTCGGCGGCGGCGCCACCTTCCTGGGCTCTTCCTTCTTTTCCCTGCCCACGGTCCAGCGCTTGAGCGCAGCAGCGGCGTTGTTGAGCACCGAGGCGACACGTTCGGCGGCCGACGTTTGCTGCGCGCTGACCGGCTTGTGCATCTTCTCGCGCACCGACGCCAGCACGCGACCCGCGCCAGCGTGGATGAAGAGCTGCTCCAGACACTGCTCGGTCGACGAGTAACGCTTGTTGGGATCGATGGCGAGCGCTTGCTCGACCCAGGCGTCGACCCGCGGGGGCAAGTCCGGCCGCAGCTGGTGCAACGAGGGCCGCGCGCTGGTCGTCACCATCTTCAAGACCTCGACGACCTCCTTGGATTCGAAGGGCAGCGCGCCGGTGATCATGCGGAACAAGATGACGGCGAGCGAATACACGTCGACGCGGTGATCGAGCAGATCCGGGCGCCCCAGCCAGACTTCGGGCGCGATGTAGCTCGGCGAGCCGACGATCATGCCCGCCGCCGTCAGCGGGCGCGACGAACGCAGCCGCGCGAAGCCGAAGTCGAGCAGGCGGACACCTCCACCCTGCAGCACGAAGATGTTGGCTGGCTTGAGATCGCGGTGGGAAATGCCCTGCGCGTGGGCCGAATCGAGCGTCTGGGCCAGCGGCACACCGAGCTCCGCGACGCGGCGGAAGTCGACGCGCACGTTGCGCGCTTCGAGATCCTCGAGCTCGTGCTCCAGATCGCGTCCCTCGAGCAGCTCGAGCACCAGGTACAGGCTGCCGTCGCTGGTCTCGCCCGCGTCGAACACCTGCACGGCCGCGGTACCGGAGAGCGCTTGCAGCGCCGCCTGCTCGCGCAAGAAGCGCCCCGCTGCTTGTGGGTCACGCGCCGCGAGCTGGTTCAGCACCTTGATGGCGACGATCCTGCCGGCCTGGCTGTCGCGCGCGCGATACACGACGCCCTGCCCACCGTGACCGATGATGCCCTCCACCACGTAGCGTCCGGAGATCGCCTGACCGACGAGATCGGATGCCTCCGGTGCGAGCATGAAACCGAGCATACCGCGGGTACGGCGCAGCCCAAGAGATGTCTGCGGGAACGGCGGGCGACGGCAACACACATCCACGCACCGCGATCTGGCACTCAGTAAATTCATGCTCATAGACGAGTGACCCGACCCGGCTTGTCGGCTGAAGGTGAACTCGTCGTCCGCGGCTCGCCAATTGCTCCCGACTTCGGCTCGAGGCAACCTACGCCGATGCTTCCCGGCTTCAGCTGGTCGGACCAGAGTGAGCCGCACGCCGATCGGCGTCGGCGGATGCTGGAGAAGTATCCCGCGATCAAGCAGCTCTACGGTCCGTGCCCACGCACCAAGTACGTCTGCACGACGCTGGTCGCAGCTCAGCTCGGGCTCGCGTTCATGTTGCGTGACGCGCCGTGGTGGCTCATCGTCGTCGTGGCCTACGCCGTGGGCGGGGTGATCAACCAGGCGCTCCTGCTCGCGATCCACGAGCTCAGCCACAACCTTGCCTTTCGCAAGCCGTGGCACAACCGCGCCTTCGCCATGTTCATCAACCTGCCGGTGGGCGTGCCGGTCGCCGAGACCTTCCGCTACTACCACCTGCTCCATCACACGCACCAGGGCGACGAGCGGCTCGACACGGACTTGCCCACCGAGCTCGAGGGTCGGCTGCTAGGCAATACCTGGAGCAAGCTGCTGTGGCTCTCGTGTCAGGGGTTCGCGTACGCGCTGCGCCCGCTGTTCGTCCACCCCAAGAAGCCGACCGCGGCGGAGGCCGTGAATTTCCTGCTTCAGATCGCCTTCAACGTCGCGATCTTCTACCTCTGGGGCGGCAAGGCGCTGGCCTACCTGCCGATCAGCTCGCTGATCGTGATGGGCCTTCACCCGATCGCCGGGCACTACATCTCCGAGCACTACGTGTTCCGCCCGGGACAGGAGACCTACTCCTATTACGGGCCGCTCAACCTCGTGGCATTCAACGTGGGCTACCACAACGAGCACCACGACTTCCCCTACATCCCCGGCTCGCGCCTCGAGCGGCTACGCCGGCTGGCCCCGGAGTTCTACGACGAGCTCCACGCGCATCAGTCGTGGAGCGCCGTGCTGTGGCACTTCGTCACGCGGCCAAGCCTCGGTGGCTACAGCCGGGTCAAGCGAGCCGCGCGACGGTGAGGAAATAGCGACCCCGCCGGAACCAAGACGGTGGGTGCCATTCTTGGCCCATGCCGCAGGGGGGGATGCGGTGGCGGGGTCGGCAGCACCCTCGCACTCGCGCAGAGCTTTGTCACTCCGCACTATTAGGGATTTGAACGTCCAAATTCTCGGCCGCGACGCCGGCGCCGAAGCGCCGTTGCGCCGAACAGTGTGAGCAGCGACAGTGCGACGCTGACGCCGCGATCGGCTCGCCGGTTGGTGAGCGTGCAACCCGACGGTTCGGATGCCGAGCTAGGGCTCGTCGCTGCGGTGCCAGCCGTTGCCGTCGGCGTGCTACCGGCGCTACCCGCGCTACCGGCGCTGCTACCGGCCCCGCCGCCGCTGCCCGCCGCAACGCCGCCCGCGCCGGCCAAAGACCCGCCGGCGCCAGCGATGCCCGCGCCAGCCGAGCCGCTCGCGCCAGCTGCGCCGCCCGCACCGCCACCACCGGTTCCGCCACTGCCGCCGGCCGTCATGGGCGCCATGATCTTGGCGTCGGCAAAGGTGTCCGCTTCGATGAAGTCGTCGATGTAGATCGACTCGACGAAGTCACCGACCTCCGTGCGGTGCAGACCGGTCTGATAGAAGAGGGTGTTGCCGTCTGCCTTGGTCTTCGCGGCGTGGTCGGTCAAGACTTGCTGGCCATCGAACCACACGTCCACGCGACCGGTGGCGGGATCCTCGGACCAGAGAACGTGAATGGCAACCTGGTGCCAGACGCCGGCGGCGAAGTCGCCCGTCCAGACCACGTCCTCACCCAGGAAGCCCACGCCGAAGCTGATGCTGGTGCCGCCGCCGTCCTTGGGCTCGACCCAGAAGTCCATGACGTTCTGAAAGCTCTGGTTGGACTCGAAGAAGCCGAACTCGTTCCGGACCTTGGCGTCCTCGGGCAGCATGTAGTGCCCCGAGAGCCACATCTCCGAGCCCTCCGCGGTGAGCGTGCTCTGGTGCTGGATGTCGACGCGATTCTGGCCGAAAGTAAAGGTGTCGTCGGGGTGGACGGTGATCTTGCCGGCGTACATCCCCGAGTAGACCTGCTCGCCGAGGACCTCGATGTTCATGCGCGCGTCCTTGGTGGGATTGATGCCCGGCATCCACTCCGAGAAGTCGCCGTTCTCGAAGGTCGCCGTCCAGACGACTGCGGCCTGGGCGGTGTCTGGTAAGGCAAGCCCCGCGAGCGCGAGCAGGCCGCAGCTAGTGAGCGAGCGCAGTGACATCGAGATCTTCGCCATCGGGTTTGCCGTTCGGTCCTGAAATGCCCCGACCACCACCCTGGTTGTGTACCCGAGGAAGGACGATCCACTCGCCCTGATTGGAGCACTCAAAACAATTCTGCCGCCCTCGTCGTCATTTTCTACATGGGCGGCAGCGCGTGGCCGTCGAGCGCGAAAAGCTCGGTGTTGAACAGGACGACACATTCGCTCGGCGACGAGTCCGCCGCCAGGGCCTGCATGCCGCGAAAGTAGGCCAGATGCAGCTCCCTCAGCTTCTCGAGATCGCGGCGCGAGATGGCCATCAGGTTGTAGCCGAAGGTCCCCTGGCTGCCGCCTTCGAGGCGCGAGAGCGCGACCTTGAGCCACTCGGCCTTGAGCTTGCGGCCGCGCGCCGGCTCGACGCGCGTGTCGATGGTCTGCGTCTGATCG
Source organism: Polyangiaceae bacterium (assembly GCA_035539475.1). GTDB lineage: Bacteria > Myxococcota_A > Polyangia > Polyangiales > Polyangiaceae > PMG-095. The sequence goes on along the minus strand of DATLIL010000091.1, from coordinate 4,973 downwards.
ACGACCCAGCGACCGTCGACGCGGCGGATCTGCAGCGCCGCCTCCAGCGTCGTCAAGCAGCGCTCTTCCTCGGCGCGCGAAATGCCGAGCCTTCGCGCAATCCAACCAGGACGATGCCTGGGTAACGCGGCGTAGTCGGTGAGCTCGAGCGCGCGCAGCACCGCGTGCGACCACGGCACGTCGTAGGCCGCCTTGCGCGCCGCCTGCAGCACGCGCCACGCTCCCGCGGCCGAGGGCAATTTCTCCAGGCTCACGAAGTACGAAAGGAAGTCGAGGACGCGAAAGGTGGCGGCTTCGACCAGGCTCAGGAACTCCGGCAGGCGGGGCTCCGCTTCGCCGCTCAACCAGCGCGCGATCGAGAAGCGGCTGTGTCCAGAGCGCTTGGCCAGCTCGACGATCGGCGTCTTGCCGCGCAGGTCGCGCAGGAGCGCTGCCACGGCCTCTCTGGAGCCGAGCTCCACTTCCTTCGCCCAGGCGGGTGGCGCCCCGTAGAACCCGCGCAGTGCCTCCTTCATGCTCACGCCCGCGCGCTGTGCCAGCACGAACGTCTCTGCCGCCGTCGGGAAGCAGACACCCGACTCCCAGCGGTAGGCGATGTTGCTGCGGTAACCGAGGCGCTTGCTGAAGCCGCGCTGCGAGCGCTTTCCACGGACAAAACGCAGCCATTCGGCGGCGATCCGGGCGAAATTCATGTACTCATGATTCGCACAACTTCGAGCTCATTGGGTGGACTATTTGTGCGTTCCGTGTGTTGACCCTCGAGGCCAGCGAGTTCACGCTGTCGACTGTGATGGTGCGGTGGTCGAAGCGAAGAACGTTGTGCGCGGCACTCCTGGCGCTGAGCTGCGAGGGCGGTCAAACGGGGCAACCGACCTCCGCGACATGTTCCACGTCGGGAGCCGCTCCCGCCGATCAGCCCGTGGACGGTGTGATCCCTGCCGAGCACGCCGGCGCCTTCACCGGAACGTACACGCTGCCGCTCGTCTGGCGCGAGGGCTCGAGCGCTGAGCCCGGCCCCACGGTCGCCGAGGACGAGATCGTGATCGAGATCGCCTACGAGGGCGGCCCCGCGGTGAGGCGTGATTGCCAGAACGAGCTCTGGATCGAGGTCGTCGTTCACGTCACCACGCGCGACACCAACGTCGAAGAAATGGGAACCACCACCATGGTCGTCCACCGCGGCGAGCGCCGCGAGGCCAGCCTGAACTTCGTGGGCAACCAGGTGGCGATCGACGCTGTGCTCTCACGCACGTCAGACGACGTGCAGATTGACGGAACCTTGACTGCGCTCTTCGACGAACTGCCGTCGTCCTGGGCAGAGTATGGAGTGGTACCTTGATCACGAAATGGAACGCAGTCAGGCTCGGAGTGGCCGCGTTGCTGGCGTTTTCTGCCTGCGTAGAAGAGGAACCCGAGCCGTGCCCGACCTACGCCTGCGGAAACCAGGCCACGCTGGGCGGAATGCTCCTGTTGCCGCCCGAAACGAGCCTGCTCGACGTGCACTTCTGCTTCGAGGACGAGTGCGAGGACGGCACCATCGACCTGAGCGACTCGCCGGGTTTTCCTTGCGCTGATTCGAACGCGCGGTCGTCCGTCTGCGCGGAGGAGCAGAACGAGGCCTGGATCCGCCTGGTCGCGAGCTGGAACCACGGACAGGAAACGGAGACCTCACCTCCCGACGGCTCGAGCTACTCCCTCCGAGTCACTGACGCGGAGAGCGGCGAGCTCTTGCTCGACGAGACGCGGGCAGCGACGTACGAGATCGTGCGCGAAGACCACTGCCACCGCTGCTGGGGCGCGGACATGTCGTTCTAGAGACGGGGATCGGAGGAAACTCGGCGATGAGATCTGCCATCAAGCTTGGGCTGGTCGCGCTGCTCGGCGCCTTTGGTTGCAACGAAGAAGCGCCCCCGCCCTGTCCAGCCCATGGCTGTATCAACACCGCCAAGATGAGCGGGACCGTCGTCGTCGACGCCGAGATCCACGCACTCGATACACGGTTTTGCTTCGAGACCGACTGCCGGGACGGAGCGATCGGCTTCGACATCACGACGGGCGAGCCGTGTACCACCTCGCTCGCGAATGACCCGTGGGTTTGCGCTCAGCGCGAGGGTGATCGGGCGATCTCGCTGCGAGCAACCTGGCCCTTCTCGGAGCCGGAGTATCGCGCGCCGCCAGACGGCTCGAGTTTCCGCCTGCTGCTCAGCGACAGGGGGAGCGGCCAGGTGCTACTCGATGTGACGCGGTCCGCGACGTACGAGGCCGAGGGCGAAGACGGCTGCCCCCGCTGCTGGCGGGCAGAGATGACGTTCTAGGCGCGGTTTCCAGCACGCGCGGATCCCCGTGCTCGCCCGCTCGCCGTGGCCGAGTTGCAGCAACGTGCGTCCTTGTACGCACGACCGAACCCTCGAAATCGGCTTCCAACTCGGCGTAGCTCCTGAGCTCCGCGCGGCACGGAGCTTGCGCTCTTCCCTCCACACCGGAGGTTGAACGACCGCATGAGGAGCTCGCGAGTTTTGGCCATCTGCACGCTTGCGGCTTCGTGCGCAGCCTGCGCCAGTCAAAGCGACGTCCCGCCGGCGAAGACCACGACCAAGGAGGCGAACTCCTCCAAGGCAGCGGCGGGCAAGGCAGCCGGCAACCCCTTCGATCTGGAACGCGAGCTCCGCGGCGAGCTCGACAACCTGCGCAAGCTGCGTTTCGTCGGCATGGATGAGGGTCCGGTCCCCGACTTCGAGCTTCGCACCAGCAGCGGTGTCGAGCTCGATTCTGCGAAGTTGGTCGGGCACGAGCCCTTCGTGGTGTTCTTTTTTGCGACCTGGTGCGAGCTCTGCGAGCGCAAGCTAGAGAGCGTTCAGCGCGCGCTCGAGCAGGTGGGTCCCATGCGGATGATCCCCGTTTCGGTGGATGGTCCCGAGACCTGGCCTGCGGTCGCTGGCTACCTGAAAGCGGTCGGCGTGCGCGAGCCCGTGGTACGCGGCACCGAGCATCCGTCCTTCACGCTCGCCTACAACCCGTTCGCCACCGTCCCGCTGCTGGTGATCGTCGGTAGAAACGGCGGCCTCGTCGACTATCAGCTCGGCCTCGAGAGCGAGCACGAAGGACGTCTGGTGTCGTCGCTACGCCTGGCGAAGACGATCGGCCCGCTGGCAAAGCCCAGCGCGGAGCTCCCTCCGACCGACGACGCTCAGTAGAGCTCGCAAATGTAGGGATTGGTCAGGGTGCAGGGCATCGAGCTCCAGATCGGATCCGCGAGCCCGTTCTGCATCTGAGCGCAGCCGTCGTTGGCGCCTGGATTGCCGTTGGCCCAGTTTTCGTACGCCAGCGCAGTGTCGTCGGGCCAGAGCCAGGTCCCGTCGTCATCGATGTCGTCGGCGCCGATCCAGCGCCAGATATCGGTCGAGTTGTCCGTACCGACGTAGCTATAGACGATGGTACGCAGCCACATGTTCTCGGCCTGCGTCTCGATCTTCACGAGCTGCATGCCTTGCGCCGTACAGTCGCTCGCTGCCTGACCTTGCGTGAGTGGCGTGCTGCAGAAGGCGTAGGCGTGGCCACCATAAGTGTAGCCGGCGCAGTTCGAGCTGCAGACTCCGTCGTCGATGCCGTTGGCGCAGTCGTTGTCGATGCCATCGCAGATCTCGGTACCTGCGCAGCCGCCGCTGCCACTCGTGCCGCCGCTGCCACTCGTGCCGCCCGAACCGCCGCTGCCGCCCGAACCGCCGCTGCCGCTCGTGCCGCTGCTGCCAGGCGCACCGGCCGCATCCGGAGCTCCAGCCGCACCGGTCGGCGCGCCGCCGTTCGCGGCCGTACCCGTGTCGCCGCCGTTCGCGCTCGTGTCGCCGCCGTTGGTGGTCGTGCCTGGATCACCGCCGTTCGCGGCCGTGCCCGTGTCGCCGCCGTTCGTCGCCGTGTCACCGCCGCTGGCAGCCGTTCCCGGATCGCCACCGTTCGCGCTGGTGCCACCATTCGTCGTGGCGCCGGTCGCGGGAGTTCCCGCAGTGGATGGTGTTCCTCCGTTGCCGCTGGCGAGCCCGCTGCCACCGCCGCGCGAGCTCTGGGTCCCCGCGCCGACTTCGTCGAGCAAGTCGTAGTTCAGGCGGCCGCATGCGACCGGAACGACGCAGAGCAAGATCGCGCGGAACCACCGCGAGCGGGCAGAGATGCGCACTATGCGAGTAGCTTAACGTGAAGGACCGCTGTCGGGGCTTCTCCGTGTGAGACGCGCCTGCCGCCTACCAGCACACACAATCTGGGTGACGCTGCTTCAGTGGGCGCCGGCGCCCGCTCGGCCTTTACCCAGCAAGAACAGCAGCGGCATCGTGCAGACGAACGCGATGGCGACGATCACGCCGCACCGCCGCGCCATCATGCACGCGTTCTTCTTGAGCCACGCCGAGCCCGAGCTGCGGTCGCTGATCCAGCGCCTGCGCCGCGAGCGCCCCGCGATCCCGCCTCTGGTGATCGAGCGCGCGATCCGCCGCGGTGAGATCCCGAAGGGCAGCGAAGCCGAGCTCATCGCTGCCGCGCTGCTCGGTCCCCTGCACAGCCTCACGTGGAAGGGCGAAGCCGTGTCCGACCGCTTCCTCCGCTCACTCGTCAATCTGGTGGTCTCCGGAGCCATCGCCGGCGGCGCGGCAATCCCTGAGGGGGTACGACGCCGGCGCACACGAGCTCACTGGCAAATTGCGTGATTGGCGAACAATCCATCGAGGCACAAGCTCGATGGATACGTTGCCGCAGGGACACTCAGCGGCATGCGCTTCACGCTTGCCGGGTTGGCAGTGCTCGCCGTGGCCAGTGCTTGCTCTTCCGAGGCTACCCCCGAGAGCCCGGCCCCTGCTGGTGCCTCCGGTAGCGGCGGGACGACGAACGGCCAGAGCGGGAACGGCGGCAGTGGCGGCGGAGTCAGCGCAGCCGGCTCGGGCGCAACGGCGGGCACGACGACGAACGGCGGCTCCGGCGGCTCGATC
>DATLIL010000090.1:0-5863 GCA_035539475.1 Polyangiaceae bacterium | reverse complement strand
ACGACGACGGCGGTGGCGTTGTGCCAGCCGTCGAGCTTGCCCTGGTAGCGAGCGATCTCTCCGTAGGTGAGAAAGCCGGCCAGCGGCACGTCGCCAAAGACCGAACGCACGGCGTCGATCTCGCGCTGGAAGCCGTCCTTCAGGATCATCCCGCGGCAGATGCAGTCGAACAGCAGCACCGCGGCTGGCTCACGGCCGCCGAGGTTGTCTCGCGCCTCCTTCGCGGCGCTCCGGGCAGCGTCGACCATCGACATGGGATCGCCGTCCAGGATGCTCACCATCGACCCCTTGGGGATGGCTGCGGCGCAGCTCAGTGAGCCGTCCGCGCCGACGGCGAGCGGAGCACGGGCGCGCGCGATGGTGTCGAAGAAGTGGATGCCGAGCTCGTTGCCGATCAGGTACTGGCTGGCATTCTCTCGCGTGAGCTCGACGCCGCGCGCGCGAGCGTGCCGCTGATAGAGCGAGAAGGCGGGCTGGCCGTCGAGCTCGTAGATCACGTTGCCCTCCGCGGCCGTGACCCGCATCTGCTTGCTGGTGGAGCGCAGCCCGTGATTCACGCCGACGCCCCAGGGCGCAGCCCCGAACACGTGCAGCGCGGCGACCGCGTCTCCCGCCGCCTGCGCCCCGGCGCCCACGTGGGTGACCTTGAATTTTCCCTCGTCGCCGGCGGCGCCGCCGACGATCTGCGAGCTCCCCTGCGCGCGGTCGTTGAGCTCGCCCACGAGCCGCTCGCCGGTGCCGGACAGGCCGTCCGTGAACAGCACCGTGGTCGCGTGGCGCTTGGCGGAAGGCGGCGCCCCGTCCCTGGCCACCGCGCGTGCCGTGAGCAGCGCCGTGGCCGCGGCCAGGGGATCGCTCCGCAGCCGCTCGGCGAAAGCGGCCTTCGCGGTGCTCGAGTCCGACGCGACGAGCAGGGCGGAGACGCCGCCGTGGACGAGCCCACCCTCGCTGATTTCTCCCGCCGTGGTGCAGGCGATGATCTCGACGCCAGCGGCAGCCTCGCGGGCCCCAGCCAGCACCGAGCTCAGATCGTGGCGGGGTGAGGCGAAGACGAAGCCGTAGCTCGCCTTTGCGTCCCCCAGTCGTTCGAGAGCTGCCATCACTGCCTCGCGGGCAGCGACCGTGGCCACTTCGTTCAACGAAACTCCGCTTCCTGCTCGAGTGCCCATCCTGACCTCCAATCCTTCTCGACCCGCGATGATCTTAGGCAATCAACCTCGTCGGTAAAGGGCTCAGGCTCGAATCGACGACTCGAAATCTTGCAGACATCCCTCGTGCGCGTTGTCACGCGCGCAGCGTGGAAGATCGCCGAACGAAGGTCGCGAAGATGAAACGCAACCGTCACGCGCCGAGCGTTCCTACGCTCGAATCAGTAAAGCCACTCGGCTCCACTGTGCTCGAGCGGACGACGTTGTCGCACCGTCAGGCGGCGACGGTGCCCAGGCGATACTGGCGTTCGGCCTCACCCACGATGCGCGAGTAGGGGTCGAAGCGCTGATCTTCTTTCATGCGATTGCTGACCGGAGGCCAGGAGCCGCCCGTGGGCACGGCCTTCTGCATGGCGAAGGAGGCGACGCTCGACGTCTTCACGGCGCGGTCGACGCGGATGTCGCCGGCGCGCTCGGCGATACGCTGGACGAGGATCTCGAGGTCTTGCGCCACGGCGCCGGTACGTTGCGTGCCAAAGTCGAAGTGACGGACGTCGATGCGTGCGATCCAGAGCACGGTAGCGAAATGCAGATCCGCTGCCAGGAAGGCCTCCGAGGGCGCCTGCACCGTCGACTGCGTGAAGGTGGCGAGCTCGGCCGGCGTGGGCGCGCGGAAGGACGTGCTCGAGGGCGACGGGGTGTAGCCCTGTGCACGTCCGATCTGCACTTCACCCTCGACGATGCAGCAGAGCGCCTGGTAGGGCACCGGCATCTCGCGATCGCGGAGCAGCAGGACGAGCTCGGCGTCTTCCAGGCGGACACCGGCGACGGGCACCACGCGGCGCTCGGGATCGTGACCGACGCTGCGGTCGACCAGCACCGGCGAGAACCCCGCGGCACTCAACTTGCCGGCCAGGTCGCGCGCCTGCCCCACGTCACCGAAGGCCTTGACCACGCCCCAAGAGCCCGGCTTCAGCCGCGCCTTCAGGTCGTAAGACACGAGGCCCGTGGCCTGCGTCAATCGTGCGTAGGCGTCCGGACTGCCGTCGAAGTCGGGTCCTAACAGGACCAGCATCTGCCTCTACTCCAATCATTCATATTAGCCGATCGAGCGGCCCGTGCCCCGGCCGGGGCCGCCGAAAGTGCTCTTCGATAAGCCCTCGATAAGACCTTATTGCTGTGCTGTCGCCAGCCAGGGGCGGGTCGTGTATGAGAGCCGCAGGGAGTGCTCACGCCATGATGAGTGTCGACTGGACCCCGTTTTTTAAGACGCTCGTCGCGTCTGTGGTTTATTCGCTGATCGGCATCCTGATGTTTCTGCTCGGGTTCCTGGTCATCCGCGCGGTCACCCCCTTCTCGCTGCGCAAGGAAATCGAGGAAGACCACAATACGGCCCTCGCCATCGTGATCGGGTCCTGCATCCTCGGGCTCGGGATGATCATCGCGGCCGCGATCGGCGGCTGATGGAATCGGGCTGGCCGGCGCATTCCGCCGAGCCTCGACCCAGCACACGGCCGGGGATCCTCTTCGCCCTGGTGCTGTTCATCGCGACCGCCGGGCTCGTCTACGAGCTCGCGATGGCGGCCGTCGCGTCGTACCTGCTGGGTGACTCCGTTGCGCAATTTTCCCTAGTCATCGGCGTTTACCTGTCAGCCCTCGGGGTGGGTGCGTACCTCTCCCGTCACGTCGTCGCGCACCTGGCCCTGCGCTTCGTCGACGTGGAGCTCGGCGCGGCCCTGATCGGCGGCTTCAGCGTGCCGGGCCTCCTGCTGTCGTTTTCGTACCTGGGGGCGTTCGAGGTCGTGCTCTACGCCACGGTCGCCACCGTGGGCACGCTGGTCGGCCTCGAGCTTCCCCTGCTGATCCGGGCGCTCGAGCACCGGATCACCTTCCGTGAGCTCATCGCGCGCGCCTTTACCTTCGACTACGTGGGCTCGCTGCTGGGCTCGCTGGCGTTCACCTTCGTGCTCGTGCCGTACCTCGGCTTGCTGCGGAGCTCGCTCGCCTGTGGGCTCCTGAATGCCGCCGTGGCCCTGGCCTCGACCTGGGTGCTGGCCGATCTCTCGCCGTCCGACGCCCCGGCCCTGCGTCGCGCCCGGCTGCGCGCGGCGGGGGTCATCGCGCTGCTGCTCGTCGGCATGCTCTACCACGCCGAGGTGCTGGCGGCAGCCGAGCGCGCCAGCTTGCCGGGGCAAGTGATCCACGCCGAGCAGACCCGCTACCAGCGCATCGTGCTCAGCGAGTCACGCGGCGCGCTGCGGCTGTTCTTGAACGGGCACCTACAATTTTCGTCGACCGACGAGCACCGCTACCACGAGGCGCTGGTTCACCCCGCGCTGGCGGCGGCTCCCACGCGCCGGAACGTCTTCATCGGCGGCGGCGGTGACGGGCTCGCGACACGAGAGGTGCTGCGCTGGCCCGACGTCGAGCGCGTAACGCTGGTCGATCTCGACCCGGGCATGACCGATCTGGCGCGCCAGCAGCCGGCGCTGCGAACGCTGAACCAGGGCGCGCTCGACGACGCGCGTGTCAGCGTCGTCAACGAGGACGCGATGGCGTATCTGCGCCGCACGGGTGAGCCGTTCGACGTGGTGATCCTCGATTTTCCGGACCCGAGCAGCACGGCGGTCGCCAAGCTGTTCTCGGTCGAGCTCTACCGCTGCGTGCGCGCGCGCCTCGCTCCGGCGGGCGTCGTCGCCGTCCAGGCCACGTCGCCGTATTACGCTCCGCGGGCCTACGGCTCGATCGTCGAGTCAATGCGCGCAGCGGGTTTTCGCACGCTCCCCTACCACGTATTTCTGCCGTCCTTCGGCGAGTGGGGCTTCGTGCTCGCTGGCGCCGAGGGGCTCGCCGCGCCCGCTCGCCTGGCCGTCGGCGGCCTGCGCTACCTCGACGAGCACACACTGGCAGAGCTCTTTCGTTTTCCCCCCGATCTGGCACTGCTCGACGCCGAGCCGAACCGGCTCAACAGCCAGGCACTGGTTCGCTACTACCTCGACGAGTGGGGTCGCTGGTAGCCGCACCTGAAAGGCGCGTGCTAGATCGCCGCATGGTTCGGCTAGCTCCCTACATCCTGGCCGCAGCCTTCGTCGCCGTGTCTTCCAGCTCAGCACAGGCAGAGCCGAAGGCGCCAGGTGAGAAGGCCGCGGCAGCGCGCGATCCCGTACTCGTGGCCCTGGACCGGCTGGCGCTCTCGATCCAGCGTCGCAAGCTGGCGAACGGCCTGCGCGTCGTGTTGAACCCCGACCCGACCTCGCCGACCGTGGGCGTGAGCGTCACTTACGACGTCGGCTCGCGCAACGAGGAGCCCGGGCGCAGCGGGTTCGCGCACCTGTTCGAGCACATGCTGTTCCAGGGCAGCCGCCACGTGCCCAAGGGCGAGCACTTCAAGCTCATCAGCGAGCGCGGCGGGACGCTGAACGGCACGACCTCGGCCGATCGCACCAATTACTTCGAGGTGGTGCCGGCCAGTGAGCTCGAGCTCGTGCTCTGGCTCGAGGCCGATCGCATGCGCTGGCTGAACGTCGACGCCGACAACTTCGAGAACCAGCGCGCGGTGGTCAAGGAAGAGTACCGCATGCGCGTCGACAACTCGCCTTACGCGCGCGGCTTCTTGCGCCTGGAGGAGGTCGTGTTCGCCGACTACGCGCCCTACGACCACTCCACCATCGGCAAGATGGAGGACCTCGACGCCGCCAAGCTGCCCTGGGTGCAGGACTTCTATCAGCGGCACTATGGCCCGAACAATGCGGTGCTCACCCTGGCCGGTAACTTCGACCCCGATCAGGCCATGGACATGATCGAGCGCTACTTCGCGCCGGCCGAGCGTCGCGAGCCCCCACCCTGGAAGCCGCCGCCAACACCTGCGCAAACACGCCCGCAGCGCGAACGCGTGACAGACAAGAACGTGCGCACCGAGGCCCTGCTCTACGGCTTCATGATCCCGCCCGCGCACACACCCGATCACTACGCGCTCGAAGTCGCCGCGCTCGTCCTGGGTGACGGCGAGAGCTCGCGCCTGCACCAGGAGCTCGTCAAGCGGCTCACGCTGGCACAGCGCGCCAGCGCCTGGACGCGCGACTATCGCGGACCGGACGTGTTCGGAGCCATGATCGTGCTCAGCGAGAAGGCCAAGCTCAAGGACGTCGAAAAGGCGCTCGACGGCGAGCTCGCCAAGCTGGCGAAGACGGCGCCGTCCGCGGCCGAGCTCGAGCGCGTCAAGCGCCGCTTGCGCGCGTCCTTCGTCTTCGGCCTGCAGACGAACCTCAGGCGCGCGGTCGAGCTCGGCGAGTACGAGCTCTACTGGGGCGACGCGCGTGGGATCTCGCGTGAGCTCGAGCACTACATGGCCATCACACCCCAGGACGTGCAGCGCGTGGCTGCCAAGTACCTGACCCAGGGGAACCGGGTCGTGCTCGAGATCGCCCCGCCGGCGGCAGAAGGAGCCAAGAAATGAAACGGCTTTTCGTCACCCTGACGCTGCTCGCAAGCGCATGCGGCGGTAGCAGCAAGCCCCCGGCGCCGGCCCCGGTCGCCAGCACCCCGGCCAGCGCAGCGGCCAAACCGAAGCCGCCTGCCGATCCCCTGGCGGAGCCGCCGCCGGCGGGCATCACGCCCAACCTGCCCTTCCCCACGATCGACCATCGCTCGCTGCCGAGCGGCCTCGCGCTGCGCGTCGTGCCGCGCAAGAGCTACCCCGTGGTGGAGCTCAGGCT
>DATLIL010000089.1:0-4949 GCA_035539475.1 Polyangiaceae bacterium | reverse complement strand
GTGCCCAGGCCTGTGCGCACCAGAGCGACGGGGAAATCATCAACGCCGAAACCGACCATGAAATCGACAGTGCACGTGGCGGCAGCGGCGGCAGCGGCAGCGGCGGCTCGGGCAGCATCGTGGTGCCCCCGACGATGACGGGCAAGGGCGGCACCAGCTCCACCACCGGCGGCAAGGGCGGCAGCGGCGGCACTGGCGGCACGGCCGACTCGGCCGGCTCGAGCGGGACTGGTGGTGGAGGCGGCAGCGGCGGCACGGCCGGCAGCGAAGGCGGCGGTCAACCGGCGCCCGACACCGGCTTCGTCGTGCAGTACATGGCCTCGCAAACCGGAGACACCTCGCCGGCGATCTCCTGTCAGCTCGCGATTCGCAACGACAGCAGCGAGGCCGTCCCGCTCAGCGAGTTCACGCTGCGCTACTACTTCACCAACGAGCTCACCGTCGACCCCGACCTGCAGATGTTCTGGGCGCACCTGACGGGCGGCGCGGGCTTCAGCTTCACCATGGCGCAGGTCGACATGGAAACGCCGGCGACCCACGCCAACGCGTACTTCGAGTTCACCATCGCCGCAGGCGCGCCCGTGCTCGAGCCCAATGCCACGGCGGAGCTCGCCTGGCAGAGCTTCAACGGTGCCTCTGAGGTCAATCTTCAGACCAACGACTACTCGTTCGACGCCAGCAAGACGGCGTACACCATCTGGGATCACGTCGAATTGCTGCGCAACGGCGAGCCGTACTGGGGCACCCCTCCCTGATCCGGTCGCCGTGATAGGCTGGCCGCCGTGCGAAGAGCTCTCTTCACGGTGGTCCTGCTGCTGGTCGCGCTCTTCGCGGGCTGCAAGAAGAGCGAGCCGCGCGCGGAGACTTCCACCAGCGCGTCGGTCCAGTTAGCGCCGCCCCCCGCGCCGAGCGCATCGGCGACGTCGCTCGCTCCGCCCGCCCTCGGCCCGGAGTGGAAGCGCCCGTTCTTGTTCAAGGTCGCGACCAAGGGCAAACACTTCCATCTCTTCGGCACGATACATCTGCCCGACTCACGGCTCGACGCGTTCCCGCCCGAGCTCGAGTCCGCCTTCGAGGAGAGCCAGGCGGTCTACACCGAGATCCCGATGGACGACGCCACCCAGGCCTCGGTCGCGCCGAAGCTGATGCTGCCGGACGGCAAGACGCTGCCGGCCATCCTGGCGCCGCCGCTCTACCAGCGCGTGTCGGGCGCCTTCACGTCCCAGGGCGTGCCGATGGCCGCGATCGACGGGCTCAAGCCCTGGGCCGTGGCCATGCAGCTCGCGTTGCTCGACCACATGATCACCATCGCCTTGAAGAAGCCGCTCGATGCCGTCATCTGGAGCCGTGCTCAGAAGGGCGGCAAAGAAGCCGGCGCCATCGAGACGCCGGACGAGCAACTCGACATCTTCGACAGCCTGAAGCAGGGCGAGCAGATCGAGCTCTTGACCCAGGCCGTCGACCTGCGCGAGCGCATGAAGAAGGAGAAGCGCGACTTGCTCGAGGAGCTCCTCGTCGCCTACGTGAAGGGCTCGGACGCAGAGCTGCTCCGGCTGATCCACGAAGACTACGACACGAAAGACGCGCTCTCGGTCAAGCTGATGAAGCGCATGTTCACCGACCGTAACAAGAGCATGACCGAGCGCATTCTCGCCAAGATCGGCCCGAGCCCGAGCAAGGTCCATTTCTTCGCCGTCGGCTCGGGCCACCTGCTCGGCGACGACGGCATCGTCGCCCGCCTGCGCCAGCGCGGCTTCGAAGTGACGCGAACGGTGCCGTAAACGCGACCCGGCCGCGATCGCGCAGAGACGACCGCGGCCGAAGCGACACCCCGCCCTAGGCCGAGCTGGCGCGCTTGGTCGCGACCGGCTTGGAGATCTCCTGAGCCGGGGGCGTGCAGATGATGGCCAGGGTGGCGGCCACGTTTTCGGGCGCGATCTGCGGAATGGCCTTCTTTTTGCCGTTTCCGCGCGGCTTTTTCACGAGATCGGCCAGGCTGAGGATGCCCGTCAGAGCGCCTTCGGTGTCGACGACCGGCAGGCGGCGGATCTGCTTTTCGCGCATCAGGTCCTCGGCCGTCTCGATCGCATCGTCTGCGAAGCACGAGTGGAGCCCGCGTGACATGGCGTCGGCCACGCGCATCGCGCTCGGTGGGCGATCGTTCAAGAACACGGACATCGCGATGTCGCGATCCGTGATCATGCCGACCACGCGCGCACTGCCAGCGTCGATCACGGGCACGGCGCCGCAGTCGCCGTCCCACATCTTTTTGGCCGCAGCGCTCAGCGACTCGTCAGCGCGCACGAACGAAACCTTCTTCGTCATCAGCTCGGAAACCGTGATCATGACTCTCCCTCCAAGGACTGAGTCAGACTCCAACACTTGCGACGACAAGTTGCAATGGGGCATCGCCGAGGAGATTTACGCACTGATGCGCGCAGTGAGCTCGTGCGCGAAACCTCACTGACACGCTGACGCCGCGCACTCACCGCTATCGCCGCAAACACCGCTGTAACACTCGGCCGCGTCACCGCAGGGGTCGCCGTTGTCTCCCAGCGGCCGGCACACTTCGTTCACGCAGCGCAGGTAGGCCTGACAGCGCGGCTTGAGCAAGATGCCGGGTGCACAGGGGTCACCGGCCCCGGGCAACGGCAGGCAGTTGGGATTGCCGAAGCTGCAATACTCGCCTTCGGGGCACATGTCGGGGAGGGCCAGGTCACACGCACCACCCGACTCCACGGGCTCGAGGCACGTTGCCCCGATGACGAGGGGACAAGACAGACCTACGCGGCACAGCGTCGGCGTGCCGCCGAGATTGCAGGGCTGACCCTGCGACAGCACGAACACGTCTTTGGCCGAGAAGCAGTTGCCCGGCGTCATCATTTCCGTGTCTTCGTTGAGACAGACGAAACCCGTCACGCACTCCGGCAACAGCTCGGCGCCGCAGTCGTCGCCCTCACCCCCGAGCGGCGCGCACGCGCCCTGAAAGCAGGTCGACCCTGGAGCGCAGGTGTCGATTTCGGTGCAGGGATCGCCGTCCTGGAGCGGAGTGCTGCAGGTACCGGGGCAGGCGTCCGCCGAACAATAGAGACCCGCTTCGCACTCGAGCGAGTGCGAGCAGTCTTCGCCTTCGCCCAGGAGCCCACCGAGCGCCTGCTTGCAGGCCTCGGGGAAAGTGACGGCGACTTCCTCGCACGGGAGTGTGTCGTAGGCCTCGAGACAGGTCGGCACCGCGCTGCCGTCGTACTCCAGCGTGCCGTTCGCTTCCGACTGCTGGATGTTGGCGATGAAGGTGTTGGCGAGGCCACTCTCGACCGCGACCGCGCAATCCTCGTCCGCGAGCAGCACCTTGACCGCGGCCGCGCCGACACAAGCTTCGAGCTTGCTGCACATCGTCTCGGCCAGAACGGCGGCCGCGTCTTCGAGCGCAATGCCGGGCTCGGCTGCGCCCGCCGCACCGCCTTCGCTGCCTCCCGCCGCCGCCTCTCCGCCCGTGCCCGCGGTGCTGCTGCCGCCTGTGCCGGCACTCGGCTCGCCGCCCTCCTGCAATTCGTCGAAGTCCAGCGCGAACGCGCACGAGCTCAGCACGCCGGCGAGCGCCAGCGCGAGCGAACCCTTGCAGCCACGAATCATGAAAAAGAAGTCTATGCCGATTCTACGGCTGAAACGAGAGGGCTCGCGAATCGCCTTTACCCGCGCTTGAAACGGCGATCGAGCGCGGCGATCCCGGGGCCGCGCGCGGCAATGAACAGGAACAGGAAACAATAGACCACCGCGAGCTCACCCTTGTTCACGATCGGGTTCCACTGCGAACCAGAGAGCTCGAGCTTCCAATGAAATTGGATGTAGGCCACCGCCATCGTGCCCGAAGCCAGGAACGCCGCCTGACGGGTGTAGAGACCGATCGCGATGAGGACACCCGCCACGAGCTCGATCACGCCGCCGACCCAAACCTGCGAGCCGATCTTGGGGCCCGCCTTGGTCGCGAACCAACCGAGAACCTTCTGCATGCCGTGCACGGAGAAGAGTGCACCCGACACGATACGCATCGCCGCATACGCGGGTGCTTCGATGCGCGCCAGCCATCGCATGGCGCGAAGGTACGACGGTCTCCGGATTGTGCAAGGGCCGAGGTGGGCTACCGCCGGGCGGCCGAATGTCCTAGCTTCCCCCGCATGACCATCCAGGTTGGTGACCGCATTCCTTCGATCGTGATCAAACAAGCTGCCACCGGCACCGCCGGCGTGGATGTCGACCCGAGCACGCTCTTCGCAGGCAAGAAGGTGGTGATGTTCTCCTTGCCGGGCGCCTTCACGCCAACCTGTTCCGCCAAGCACCTGCCCGGCTATCTGGCTCGTCATGACGAGCTCAAGGCCAAGGGCGTCGACCTCATCGCGTGCCTCTCCGTCAACGACGGCTGGGTGATGCAAGCCTGGGCCGACGCGAACGGAGTTGGCGACAAGATCGTGATGCTGGCGGACGGCGCCGGTGCGTTCACCAGGGCGCTGGGCATCGAGCGCGACCTGCAGGCGATGGGTCTGCGCGCCCGGCGCGGGCTCTTCACTATCGAGGACAACGTGGTGAAGAGCGTGGAGCTCGAAGAGCCGGGCAAGTTCGACGTCTCGAGCGCCGACGCCTGCATGCTGCGAGTCAGCTGACGTTTACGAACTGACCCTCACCGTCGTTCACGACGAAACCGCTGCCACTGCCATTTTCTGTTGCGATACGGATGACACTGCGGGCCGCACGGCCGTGCGCTGTGACGGCGTCGAACGGCGTCGAACGGCGTCGACTCGCAGGTACGAGCGGGCGCGGGCGCTGGCGCTGCGCTCGGCGCTGGCACGCTCTGAACACGCTGTGGCGCAGCACAATGAACGCATGGCTCGATCTCCAGGAAGCGACGCCGGTCTGGCGGCGCGATACGTCCTGGTCGGCCAGCGGTCGGGCCA
>DATLIL010000088.1:0-24077 GCA_035539475.1 Polyangiaceae bacterium | reverse complement strand
TCGGTGTTGTTAGGGCGCCGAAGCGCAGCGGAAGCCGACATCGCTGACGGCTTCGACGGGTTCGGCACACGGGGCGTCTGCTGCGAGCCCGGCCTCGGTCGCCGTGTGCCCGCCGCCGGCGCTGCAATAGCTGCCTGCGTTGTCGACGATCTCGCCGACGTCGCCGCACAGGTCGGCGATACCGAGGGCGTTGTCGCCCGCGGGGTGACTGCCGATCGCGCAGGTTTCGGTCACGGTCAGCGCGCAAACTCGCGCCGGATCGTCGCTCGCGGAGGGCGCGGCGGTACCCCAGGGGTATTCGTCCGCCGCCGAGCCGTTCTGAGCGGCCCACTGCCACTCGACCAGGGTCGGCAAGCGCCGTCCGACGAACGCGCAGTACGCCTCGGCGTCTGCCGGGGTCACGAAGTTGATCGGGTGATCGTCGCGATCCACGATGTGCAGGTTGCCCTCGGCCGTGGTGGTGCACGAGCCCTGCTCGACGCATTGGTCGTACGCGAAGGCGGTGACCTCGTAGCGCTCCAGGCAGAAGTCGTCCGGGCTTCCGGCGCCGTCGCCGGGAACGAAGGTCATGTCCGGCGGGCAGTTGCCCGCGCCTGGCCCGCTCGGAAGCTGTTCCAGCCGGCAGAAGCCGCCCAGACAGCGGTGCTCGTCACTGAAGATCGAGCAATCGGCGTCGGAGGAGCAGCTCACGTCGCAGACGCCGGTCGCGTCGCTCGGTGCGTCCGCGGGCGCGTCGCAGCTCGGCGGTCGACACGAGATACGCGAAGGATCGATCGAGACGCCGAGGCGCTCGAGCTCGGTGATGCACGGATCGGAGCTCTCGCAGCTCACCGTGCAGAAGCAGAAGCAGGTCTGGCCGGGGTCGGCGCAAGGCGCGTCCGCGCTGCACTCGCTGAGGAAGGACTTGGTCTTGCCAATGTGGCTCTCGCTACTGGCGCAGGTCGAGGCGACCAGGGCGAGCAGCACCAGGACGATGACGCGGAAGGACCAGAGCAGGGTGCGCACGTTAGATTCCGCCTCTCGCGGAGTCGGGTGTCTCGTGATAGGACACTCCGGCATGAGTCTCGGGCTTCTGGTCGATGCTCTGCTGCGCGAATCGGCGAGCTTGATCGCCGCGGCCGCGACTCATCAGGGGGCGCGCGTTCCGCTGTCGCAGGCAAGCGAGAGACTGTTTCACGGTCTGGCGACCGAGCTGTCCAAGCTCAACGTCAAGCGCCGGGTCGGCGCCGACATGTTCGCGATGGCCCCACGTGCGTACGTGCGCAAGCTGCGCCGCGCCGAGGAGAGCGCCACCGACCGCGGCCGCTCCCTGTGGGAGGCGGTCTACGAGTACATCGTGGCGCAGGACGGCGTGGCGCTGAGCGCGATCGGCGAACGCTTTCACCGCGACGACGGCGAGGTGCTGCGCGGCGTGCTGAACGATCTGCGCGAGAGCGGACTGGTCGACGTCAGCGGACGCGGGCCGGCCGCCTTGTACCGCGCGGTCACTGGCGCGGAAGTAGGCGCGCGACTGAGCAGTGATCCAGCCGGAACCGACGAGCTCTTGTGGGCCGTGATCTACCGCGAGGCCCCCGTCTCCAAGCTGGATCTGCAGCGCCTCGGCGCCATCTCGCCGAGCGAGCTCGAGCGAGCGCTCTCGCGTCTCGTGGCGCAGGGCCGCGTCAGCGAGGACAGGAGCGGCACCGAACCCGTCTATCGCTCGTCGCTGTTCACGCCTCCCAGGGCCGACACCCACGGCTGGGAGGGAGCGATCTTCGATCATTTCCATGCAGTGGTTAAGACGCTCTACACGTTTCTGACGAACCCGGACGCTGCAGCTAGCGCGGCGAGCACGTACACTTTCGATCTCTGGCCGGGCCACCCGATGGCCAGCGACGTGGAGGCACTGTTCACCGAGCTCCGCGCCAGGGCCAGCGCGCTGCGCGAGAGTATCGATCAATACAATCGCGACAACGCCACCAGCCGCCAGACCGAACGCACCATCCTGTATCTCGGATTGTGCGGAGAAGCCACACCGAAACGCCCGACGCGTCCTCCCCCTCCGCACGACGACGACGATGACGCCGATTAGTGCGTGAGGACGCGGTCCGATCGTTTCGTCAGATACTGGCGCTCAGCTGCTGTGTCGCTGCGTCGATGGCCAGTCGCTCCAGCATGCGCTCGGTCGTCGCGAAGTCGACACATGCGTCGGTGATGCTCTGTCCGTAAACGAGATCAGCCTTGTTTTTCAGCTCCTGGCGCCCGGCGACCAGGTTGCTCTCGATCATCACGCCGAAGACGTCCATGCCGCCGCTGCGGAGCTGTGCGCCGACGTCGCTCAGCACGTCCGGCTGGCGTTCGTGGTTCTTGCGGCTGTTGTCGTGGCTGCAGTCGACCAGAACCCGCGCGTTGACGCCGGCCTTCTTCAGCGCGTCCGCCGCGAGCTTCACGGAAGGCGCGTCGTAGTTCGACGACGTCGCTCCGCCGCGCAACACGAGATGCGTATGCGGGTTGCCCGCCGTGCGCACCACGCCGACGCGGCCACTGGTGTCGATGCCCAGGAAACTGTGGGGGCGCGAGGCGGTCAGCATGGCGTTCACGGCCACGCCGAGGCCGCCGTCGGTTCCGTTCTTGAAGCCGACGGGCATGCTCAGGCCGGACGCCATCTCGCGGTGCGTCTGGCTCTCCGTGGTGCGGGCGCCGATAGCGGTCCAGGAGATCAGATCCGCCATGTACTGCGGCATGATCGGGTCGAGCATTTCCGTGGCGGACGGCATACCGAGCTCCGCCAGGTCGCGTAGCAAGCGGCGACCGGTGCGAATCCCGGTCGGAATGTCGAAAGAGCCGTCCAGGTGCGGATCGTTGATCAGACCCTTCCAGCCCACGGTCGTGCGCGGCTTCTCGAAGTAGACCCGCATCACCACGAGCAGCTGATCGGACAGGCGCTCGCGCAGCTTGGCGAGGCGCGTTGCGTAGTCGATGGCGGCCGCCGGGTCGTGGATCGAGCACGGCCCGACGATCACGAGCTTGCGCCGATCGCGGCCGTGAATGACGTCCTCGATCTCCCGGCGAGCGAGAAAGACGTTCTCCGCCGCCGCGTCGGTCAGCGGGATCTCCCGCGTGATGTCGTCCGGGCTTTGCAGAACGGTGGTTTCGACGATTCGCAGATTTTTCGTGGGATGCATGGCGGTACGATTTTCCGGTCAAAAGCAAAAACCCCCGGTTGCCTTGCGGCGACCAGGGGGTTTCGTGTCACTTGGTTCGGCTTTACTTAGTAGGCCAACCCCTGTCGCCGCGAGAACGCGGGCCAGAAGTAGAACCAAAAGTAGAAGCGGGAGAACCGCATGAGGATGTGGGGACTATAGCTACATCACCCCCACCCACGCAAGTGCCTTTGCTGTGATGTGTCAGCGCTGGGAGTGAAGCGTTACCGGAAACCGTCCTGACCGGGCTCGTGAATGGAGCCGCCCCGCTGCACGATCTTCTCGCGCGCTTTCTCGACCGGGACGTTGGGACAAGTGTCGACCCAGATGCCTTCGGGCTTTGCCCATTGCACCGCGTTCCGCAAAACGAGCTGGATCTGCGGGTGATGGTAGGTCGGGTAGGCCTCGTGGCCCGGACGGAAATAGAAGACCTTGCCGTTGCCGCGGCGGTAGCAGTTACCGGAACGAAACACTTCGCCGCCCTCGAACCAGGAGATGAACACCTGCTCATCGGGGGCGGGCACGCCGAAGGGCTCGCCGTACATCTCTTCTTCGTCGAGCTCGATGAACTGGTCGATCCCGCGTGCGATGGGGTGGCCGGGGTTACACACCCAGAGCCGCTCGCGCTCACCCGCCTCGCGCCAGGTGAGCGAACAGCTCGTGCCCATCAAGCGTTTGAAAATCTTCGCGTAGTGGCCGCTGTGCAGCACGATGAGCCCCATGCCCTCGAGCACCCGCTGCTGCACCTTCGCGACGATCGCGTCGTCGACTCGGGCGTGCGCCTTGTGGCCCCACCAGGTCATGACGTCCGTGTTTTTCAGCACCGCGTCGCTCAACCCGTGCTCGGGTTGCTCGAGGGTCGCGGTGATCGCCTCGATACCCTCGCCCTTGTTCAGCGCGTCGGCGATGCAGCGATGCATGCCCTGCGGATAGATCGACCCCACCAGCGCGTTTTCTCGCTCGTGGACATTCTCACCCCAGACGGTGACTCGTATGGTCATTGTTGCGAACCTCGGCGGGCATCATAGCGCCGCGTCAGCCGCCGTTTATAGCGATTCGCCCGGCCTGTTTGCCAACACCGGCGGCAGGGATACCATCCGGCGGCGCTGAGCTCTTCCAAGAAAGACAGCTCCCGGCTCCTCTATCGCCTGCTCGGCCTGAGCCTGCACTACCGGCGCGACTGCCTGGTGGTGTTCGCGTTTCAGGTCGTGCTGCTGGGCCTCGGTCTGGCGGGTCTCGGCCTGTCGGGGTTGGCGGTGGACGTGATCCGCGCCGCGCTCACTCCGGGTGCACCCGCGCCGCACTGGCCGTTGGGCTTGGATCTGTCGCACTTCGGCGACCGCGGCGTGCTGTTCCTGATCGGCTTCGCGGTGCTGGTCATGGCCGCTGCACGCGCGCTGCTCAACTACTCGTACTCGATCGCGGTCGGCAAGCTGATTCACCTCAAGCTCGTGCCCGAGCTGCGCACGCGCGTCTTCGACAAACTGCAGCGCCTGTCGTTTCGCTTCTTCGACGAGAACGCCACGGGCTCGATCATCAATCGTGTGACCAGCGACGTGCAGTCCGTGCGCTCCTTCCTGGACGGCGTGCTGCTGCAGGGCGCCATCATGGTGCTCTCGCTCGGCGTGTACCTCGTTTACATGCTGTATACGCACCCGCGCCTGACTGCGGCCTGCCTGCTCTTGACGCCGCTCTTGTGGCTGGTCACGACCGTGTTCTCTCGCTGGGCGCGGCCCGCCTACGCCAGGAACCGCGAGCTCGTCGACGACATGGTGCTGTGCATGTCCGAAGGCATCGCGGGCATGCAGGTGATCAAGGTCTTCGGCCGCGAGCGTCATGAGCACGCGCGTTTCGAGGCCCGGAACCGCGAGGTCGAGCAGCAGCAACAGGCGACGTTCCGACGGGTGAGCCGCTTCAGCCCGACGATCAACGTCGTCTCGCAGCTCAACATCGCCGTGCTGCTGCTCTACGGCGGCTCGCTCGTGATCGAGGGCGAGCTCTCCCTGGGCGGCCTGATCGTGTTCGCCGGCCTGCTGCAGCAGTTCTCGTCGCAGGTCTCGACCATGGCGGGCATCGTCAACACGCTGCAACAGAGCCTGATCGGAGCGCGGCGCGTGTTCGAGGTGCTGGACGCGCCGCTCGAGGTCAAGAGCCCCGACCATCCGCTGGAGCTGCCGCGCTTGCGCGGCGACGTGCGCTTCGAAGACGTGCATTTCGCCTACGGTGAGGACGGCCCGGTCTTGCGCGGCATCGACTTCGAGGTCAGGGCCGGACAGAGCGTGGCCATCGTCGGCGTGACCGGCGCCGGCAAGAGCACGCTGCTCGGGTTGATCCCGCGCTTCCACGACGTGAGCCGCGGTCGCGTGCTGGTCGACGGCGTCGACGTGCGTCAGCTCGATCTGGACTTCTTGCGCCGGCAGATCGGGCTCGTCTTTCAGGAGAGCCTGCTGTTCCGCGCCACGGTGGCCCAGAACATCGCCTTCGGTGCGCCGGAGAAGAGCCGCGCCGAGGTGGAGCGCGCGGCCCGCGCCGCCGGAGCCCACGATTTCATCGTCCAGCTGCCCAACGGCTACGACACGGTGCTGAGCGAGGGCGCGCAGGATCTGTCGGGCGGTCAGCGCCAACGGATCGCCATCGCTCGCGCTGTCATCCTCGAACCGTCGATCCTGCTGCTCGACGACCCCACCTCGGCGATCGATCCCGAGACCGAGCGCGAGGTCCTGGAGGCGATGGACGGGGCACGCCAGGGGCGCACCACGTTCATCGCCGCCAACCGTGTCTCCACCTTGCGGCGGGCGGACCTGATCCTGGTGCTCGACGACGGTGCGATCGTCGAGCGCGGGACACACGAGGAGCTGCTGGCCCGGCGCGGGGTCTACTATCGGGCCGCTGCGCTGCAGGCCGCTGACAAGGAGAGTCTGGAGCTCCTGCAAACCCTGGGCAGGACGGCATGAGCGAGCACGAGCAGCGCCCGCTCGACCTCGCCATCGTCCGGCGTCTGTTCGGCTACACGCGGCCGCACCGGGGCTTGCGCAACTGGCTGGTCGGGCTCGTGGTGCTGCGCGCCGTACAGCTGCCGACCGTGACCTGGGCGGTGGCGGCGGTCATCAGCGGTCCGATCGCTCACAAGGACCAGCGCGGCATGCTGTGGGGCGTCGCCGGCTTCCTCGCCTTCGTCGCCTTCACCGAATACTGCTTCGTCTACCGCTCGCGCTTCGCGCTGCGCCTGGGCGAGGCGGTGGTCCACGATCTGCGCAACGAGCTCTACGCGCACCTCCTGTCCATGCCCGTCGGCTTCTTCAAGCGCACGCAGGCGGGCAAGCTGATCGGCCGGGTCACGTCCGACATCGACAGTGTCCGTCTGGGCGTGCAGGACGTCGCCTTCGTCAGCACGGTGCAGCTCGGGACCATGTTCGTTTCGGCGGTCTTGATGGCCTACTACGACTGGACGCTGTTCCTGGTCGTGCTGGTCATGGCGCCGCTGCTCTGGAGCGCGGTCCGGCATTTCAGGAAGAAGCTCAGCGAAGCCTACCGCGCGCTCTCGGAGAGCTTCAGTCGTGTGACCGCGACCTTGGCCGAGAGCGTGACCGGCATCAGAGAAATCCAGGGCTTCGTCCGCCAGGATTTCAACGGCGGCCTGTTCGGACAGCTGATCCACGATCACTCCAAGTACAACATGGGTGCGGCGCGCCACCAGGCCGTGTTCTTGCCGCTGCTCGAGTTCAACGGCCAGCTGTTCCTCGCCATCCTGCTGGTCGTCGGCGGTTACCACGCGCTCGGCGGCTCGGTACCGCTGCAGTCGTTGATTCAGTTCTTGTTCCTGTCGAACTCGTTCTTTGCCGCCATCCCCGTGCTGGGCAATCAGTACAACCAGGCGCTGACCGCGATGGCCGGCGCCGAACGTGTCTTCACGCTGCTCGACACGGAGCCCGATTGGCGCGACGCAGACGATGCCGTGGAGCTAGCGGAGCTCACCGGTCGCGTGGAGTTCGCGAACGTGAGCTTCGAGTACGAGCGCGGTCGAGCCGTCTTGCACGGCGTGAGCTTCGTGGCGGAGCCCGGTCAGACGGTCGCGCTGGTCGGTCACACCGGCAGCGGCAAGACGTCGATCGTCAACCTGGTGGCCAAGCTCTACGTCCCGACCAGCGGCAGCGTCCTGATCGATGGGCGTGACGTGCGCACCCTGACCAGCAGCTCCTTGCACGGCCGCATCGCCAGCGTTACGCAGGAGAACTTTCTCTTCTCGGGCACGGTGATCGACAACATCCGGCTCGGCAAGCCGGACGCCAGCGACGACGAGGTGCGCGAGGCCGTACGCGCCCTCGACGTGCTCGACGTGCTCGAGGAGCTGCCGCACGGCTTTCAGACTGCGGTGGGCGAGCGCGGCAGCGGGCTCTCGCTCGGCCAAAGGCAGCTCGTCTGCTTCGCGCGCGCCATGCTCGCGGATCCTCGCATCTTGATCCTGGACGAGGCCACGAGCTCGGTCGATTCGCTGACCGAGGCCCGCTTGCAGCAAGCCCTGGCCCGACTGCTGCGCGGGCGCACGAGCTTCGTGGTCGCTCACCGCCTGAGCACGATCAGACACGCCGATCAGGTGATCGTGCTGTCGCGCGGCAGCGTGATCGAGCGCGGAACGCACACCGAGCTCTTGCGGCGCGGCGGCGAATACGCGGATATGTACCGGCAATTCGTGACGTCTGCAGACGGCGATTTGATGGTCGTCACCTGATTTGGCCCTGCCTGGCACTGATGGTAAGAAGGACCCTTGCTGGGAGGTTTCGTCATGTTCGATCGACGCATCTGCGGAGTTCTATCGTTCGCTGCGCTGGCTGCGCTGTTGCCCACTGCTTGCGGCGGTGACGAGATCACGGAGGTGGTCACCGTAGGGCCCGAGGCGGGCACCGGCGAGGAAGGCGAGTCGTGCAGCGCACCGACGGACTGCGGCGAGGGCCTCAGTTGCCTGCGCGGTGTCTGCGTCGCTTCGATCGACGATCTCCGTCTCGGCCAGACGGGCGAGAGCTGCACCGCGAACCGCGACTGCGAAGATGGCTTGTCCTGCATCGGCAACGTCTGCACCGACCCCGACACGGTCATGCCGCAGGTCGGTTCGGGCAAGCGCGGCGAGAGCTGCGAGACGCGCACCGACTGCGAAGACGGGCTGACCTGCATCAACGGTACCTGCACGATCGAGGAGTTCGGCCTCGAGCCGACCGGCAAGATCTGCGTCTCGTCGGCTTGCGGCGCCGATGCCGACTGCGTGCAGAACGTGAACTGCCCCTTCTACCAATCGCAGTGCGCGCTCGACGCGCTGTCCATCTACTGCGATGCCTACGAGGCCAACTGTAACGAGGCCAACTGGGCGTGCGCCGCCGGAACGTGCACGTTCGTCGGCAGCTGTCTGACCAACAACAACTGTCCCAACTCCCTGCGTTGCGACCCGGACAGCTCGATGTGCGTCGAGTGCTACACCGGCGATACCCTCCTTTGCGCGGCGAACGAGGAGTGCGTCAACAACGTCTGTCAGACGAGCTGCCTCGACAACGCCGACTGCCCACTCTTCTACGAGTGCAACACGGACGAAAACACCTGCGTCAACGTTGGCTGCCAGACCGATCGCGAGTGCGTGGCGTCGACGGGCAGCGCGCTGGCCGAGTGTGCCGACAGCGAGTGTGTCGTGCCCTGCCAGACCGACAGCGAGTGTGGCAATCCCTTCAACTACAACTTCATGGCTTGCGTGGAGGGCTTCTGTGTCAGCGTCGGTTGCGAGACGGACGAGGAGTGCCGCATCAACGCCGGCGGTTTCGGTACCTGGGCCTGCGTGCAGCCGTAGCTCCAGAAAATTGCACCATGACTCGAAATCGGGCCGTGGTGCGTGACCACGCGTGAAACCTGGGAGCGGTTCCAGGTCGACGTGCTACAATCCGGTCACCTGTCCAGCCGACGCAGCAACCTGCTGCCGTCAGGCCTCGCTGCGCGTGTCGAGCTGGAACCGGTTGCAGAAGGTGCCAGCCAGCTCGGCTCGGGAGACGAACATGCAGGAACACGTCCAGGGTAAGGTCGACAGTCGTGCCATGCGCGAGGTCAATCGCTCGATCGTGCTCGACATCATCCGCCGTGGCGGCCGGGTGTCGCGCACCGACCTGGCCCGGCGCTCCGCGCTGACCAAGCCGACGGTCTCGGCCATCGTGGAAGACCTGATCGCGCGCGGCATCGTGCAGGAGGTCGGTTACGGCAAGACCGTGGCCAGCGGTGGCAGGCGGGCGCGCTTGCTCGAGTTCAACGACCATTCGGCGGCCTATCTCGGTATTCGCTTCGGCGTGAACACCACCGCCGTGGCTATCGCCGACGCCCGCGGCGAGATCCGCGCCCTGCGTGAGTGTGAGAGCGTGCGCGGCGACGCGCGACGTTCGCTCGGCGATGCGCTGGCAATGATCGACGAGATCGTGCTGGAGTCCGGTCTGCCGCGGCAGCGACTGCAAGCGGTCGGCGTGACATTGCCCGGGCTGGTGGATCAGGCGAGCGGGGAGGTCGCGCTGGCGCCGAACCTGCGCTGGTCGTCCGTGCCGATGCGCGCGCTCGTGCACGAGGCGCTGGGCCTCCCGGTCGCGGTCGATAACGTCACCAACTCCGGCGCCATCGCCGAGGGGCGCGTCGGCGTCGCGCGCGGCGTGCGCTCCTTCGTCTGGGTCTACGTCGGCAGCGGCATCGGCGCCGGCATCATGATCGACGGCCAGCTGTTTCACGGCCATCGCGGCTACAGCGGCGAGATCGGCCACTGCCCTCTGGTCAGCGACGGCCCCGAGTGCGCCTGCGGCCTGCGGGGCTGCCTGGAGGTGCTCGCTTCCGGCCGAGCCATTGCACGGGCGGCCGACGAGGCCGTGGCGCGCGGCGCCGCGACGGCGCTTGCGCGTTACGAGCGCCGTGACGCGCTGGCCGTCGCCAACGCGGCGCGTGCTGGTGACGAGGTCGCGCGCAGCATCCTGATCAGCGCCAGCGAGTACCTGGGTAAGGGCATCAGCTTTCTGATGAACCTGCTGAACCCGGAGATGGTCGTGCTCGGCGGCGCTGTGACGGAGGCGCTCGAGCCGGTGGTCGCGCCCCTGCGCTCGTCGGTCGAGCAGCACACCTTGCAGTCCGAGACCGTGAAGATCGTCGCCAGCTCGCTGGGCGAGC
Source organism: Polyangiaceae bacterium (assembly GCA_035539475.1). Taxonomy (GTDB): domain Bacteria; phylum Myxococcota_A; class Polyangia; order Polyangiales; family Polyangiaceae; genus PMG-095. The sequence goes on along the minus strand of DATLIL010000088.1, from coordinate 13,722 downwards.
GCGCGCCGCTGATCGGGGCCGTGCTGGCCGCGATGGATCTCTCGGTGCGCTCCTACAGGATCGTCGCCACCGGCGAAAGATTGGTCGGTTAGAGCGTGGTCTCGCCGCTGACGTCCAGCGGTTCGACCTGCAGGCGCCCGTCAGCCGCGACCAGGCGCTGACCAGCGTGCAGCACGAGGCCGCCCGGGGCCGGGGGCCCGCTGATGGTCACGCTGCCGTGATGCAGGCCAACCTCGAGCACCTCGTCGGCCGCCGACCAATCCACGTCCGCTTCCGTGCCGCTCAGCTGAAGCACGAAGGGGCCGGCATCGACCGCCCACGCCGCCTTGTCTCCCGCCGTGACGCGCACGCGCGCCAGCCCGCTTTCGAGGGCGATGCGCGCGCCATGGCGGTGCACGGTGGCGACGCGACCGCGGGCTCCGTCAGCGAGGTCGAAGGCAGAGCCGTCGGAAAACTGGATGCGGCTGCCTTGCCCCGGGGCGCCACGCACGTAGCCACCCGCCGCGACGGCCGCACCATCGACGGCATACGAGAGCGACTGGGTCATGGTGCGCGAAAGGTGCACCAGGCCGACGCCGCTGGCGGCTGCGGCCAGTGCACCGAGCACCCACAAGAGCAGTGGCCTGCGCCGCGGAGTGTCGTCACGGCTCAGGCTCTGTGCCAGGCGCTCGCGGCCTGCGCTGGCCTGCACCTCGGAGATCTCTCCGTCGAGATCGCCCAGGGCGAGCTCCTGGAAACGCGCGAGCAGCACGCGGTCGTCCTCGAGCGTGTCCTCGCGGCGGCGGATGCGCGCGATGATCTGTTGGGTGGAGCGAGTGAGCTCGCGCTGGACCTGGGTCACCGGTGTGCGCATCACCTCGGCGATGTCACCCGGCTGAAGGCCTTCCAGATGGTGCAACACGAACGCGGTGCGACCCTGCGGGGCCAGCTCGGCGAGCATGGCGCGATGTTGAGATAAGGGGCCGCCCTTCGGCTTTCGCTTCAGCCAGCGCCCGAGCTTTTCACGGCGTAGTCTCGGCGTGGCGACCTCGACCGCGATGCCGATCAAGAAGACGCGGAGCATCGCCGGATCGCGCAGGTGATCGATGCGGCGCAGGAGTAGGAGAAAGACCTCGTGTAGCGCCTCCTCTACGTCCGCCTCCGGGCCGAGGAGCTGGCACAGGCTGCTGCGCAGCGCTGGTGAGTGCCGGTCCCACAACAGCCGAGCCGCACGTCCGTCTCCCATCGCAGCCGACCGGATCAGCGCTGCATCGCCCCGTGTTCGGGTCGGCAGCGGCACTACGCGAGCGCCGGGAGAGTGGTCGGTGTGGCTCAGGGTCATCGTGCCGGGGGCATGGTGTTAGTAGCCGGCACGGCGCGTTCACATGTTCAGCTTTGTGCAAAGTCATGTCGATTGGTGGGATGCCTGCAGCAAGGATGGAAAGATCGCAGCGAAAATCACGCCCCTCGATCCCGGCGAGCTTCGCCACCCACATCTACAGCTGGAAGGCGTACACCGAGCCCAGCCCGAGGATCTGCGTGATCTCGTCGAGCGCTGTCTGGCTCTCCCGGACGAAGATCGGGTCTGCAAGGTCCTCGAGCGTCAGGCGATCTCGGTAGTGCCGCGTGATGCAGACGCCGAGGCGGTCGTGGAGGTCATCGTCCAGAAATACTCGCCCGACGACCGCTGCGCGTTCCTCGTCCGTCAGGGTCACGCGCAGCCGGAGGCAGGCCGGTCCTCCGCCGTTGCGCATCGAACCGTTGACGTCGATGTAGTGCACCTCGCTCACCGGGTTGTCCTCGGCGAGGATGCGCTGAATGAACCGGTGTCCGTAAATGGAGGCCTGACTCTCGCGTGGCGCGATCACCGCCATCCGCCCCGAAGGCAGGGTCACGACCTGAGAGTTGAAGGGGTAGGTGGCGACGGCCTCGGTCGCCGGTAGCTCGCTCTCTGAGGCCAGGCAGTAGCGGAAGCGGTCCCCGAGTCGGCGCTGTAGCTCGCCGAGCAGGCGATCGATGTCGACGAAGGCGAATTCGTGCGCCATCACGAACGACTCGTTGCCGACCCAGAGCACGTCGGTGTGGAAGGCGCCGAGGTCGATGCCGAGCGGTTCTTGCTGCCACAGCAGCACCGAGCTCTCGGCCAGCTCGTGCGAGCGGATCACTGCCTCGCTGGCTTCGCGGGCTTGACGGGCCGGGTAGTGATTCGGGCGCTTGGCGGTGCCTTGAGTGCGGCCCCAGCCGAACAGGTGCAGCGCGCCTTGCTCGCCCAGGAGCCTGGTGTGGTTGGCGGCGCCCTCGTCACCGAATACTTCGTGCGCCGGCAGGGGGTCGTGCACCACGAAACACTCTCGATCCGCGAACATGCGACGCAGCAGCAGCGTGGTGTTCGTCGCCTCCAGGCTGCGATGAAACATGCTGACCAAGTTGGCGGGCGTGAAGTGCACCCGGCCGTCGAACGTGTCGCTCGAGGGCGAGACGGTGGCGGCGTTCGCAGCCCACATCGACGAGGCGCTCGAGCAATGGCTGAGCAGGCGCGGGGCTATCGTCAGCGCACGAGCGAGCACGTCCCGGTCGGTCCCGCTGAAGCCGAGGCGCCGGAGCGTCCATAGATCGGGACGGGGCTGCGGAGGCAGCACACCTTGACCCACGCCCAGACCCGACACGAAGCGCATCTTCTTGAGACCCTCGAGCGCTGCCGCGCGGGGGTTCCCCGGCCGCCCCGCGTGCTGGAGGCTGGCGACGTTGCCGTGGCTCAGGCCGGCATAGTGGTGGGTGGGCCCGACCAGGCCATCGAAGTTGTACTCCCTCGAGTGCACCTCACCCCAAGTGTAGGCGAGAAGTCGGGGGTCGAGGTCAACCAGGCCAAAAGACCCGCTAGTTAGCGCCCACCTACCATGGAGTGAGGCCCCGGCTCACGAGGTCCCCGCCAATGCACCGGTATTGGAAGATCGTTCGGAAGGTATCGCTGACCTGTCTCTTTCTACTCGCCTGCGGGCGGGAAAAGACTGCCAGTACCCGCTCCGAGAGCGCCGCCGAGAGCGGTTCGGCGAGCCCACCCGCCGAGCGCCTGCCCCTGGCTCCTGGCGAGCCGCGGAGCTTCGCCCTGCTCGAGCTCTTCACCTCCGAGGGTTGCTCGAGCTGCCCGCCCGCCGATCGCGAGCTGGCGGCCGTCACCGAGCTGGCCGAGCGCACCGGTCGCCACGTCATCACGCTGTCATTTCACGTCGACTACTGGAATGACCTCGGCTGGACGGACCCGTTCAGCGACGCCCGCTACACCGCGCGGCAGCAGCAGTACTTGCGCGTGTTCAACCGGCGTAGCGCCTACACTCCCGAGCTCGTCGTGAACGGCAGCGAGGAGTTCGTCGGCTCCGACCAGACGGCGCTGCGCGACGCCATGATGCGCGCTCTGGCGCAGCCGGCGAAGGTCGCCGTCAACGTGGAGAGCGAGCTCAGGGAGGGCAAGCTCGAGGTGCGCTACGCGAGTGGCGGAGACGCCGCCCGCGCGCTCGTCCAGCTGGCGCTCGTGCAGAGTCGCGCGCCGTCCAGGATCGAGGCAGGTGAGAATGGCGGGCTCGCGGCCCTGCACAGGAACGTCGTGCGCGACCTCGTGGTCAGGGAAGTCAGGCTGCCCGATCAGGGTGAAGTCGCCTTCGAGCTCGAACAGACCGCCGGAGCGCAGGACTTCAGCGCGGCTGTCATCGTTTCAGACCCACAAACCCGCGCCGTTTGGGGCGCGGGGGTGAGCCAGGTCTTGGTCGCAGCGCGCTAAATCGCCATCCGAAGGATAAGAACGGGCCATTCCAGATCCGCGTCTGGGGTTAGCCTGCAAGTCGAGACCTGTCTGTTATTCGGAGGACCACCATGAAGCGCGTTGGGTTGTCGTTGCTGCTCGCCGGGATCGTCATCGCCACCGGTTGTATGAAGGAAGGTTCGTCGCCGGACGCGCAGTCGGGTAATTCCGAATCGAGCGCAGCGAGCAGCGGCTCGAGTCCGAGCTCGTCGTCGGCTCCTTCCGGGCCCAAGCACATCGTCGCGTACTTTCCGGATTGGACCTACGGTCGCAAGGGCTGTGAGTACAAGGTCGAGGACGTCGACGCTTCGATCCTGACGCACGCGATCTTCGCCTTTGCCCGCATCGACGCCGACAAGACGAAGCAGCACTTCAAGATGGGCGTGTACGACAAGACGGACCTCGGTCCCGACGGTCAGTACGCCAGGTTCAACGGGCTGAAGAAGAAGCACCCGCACCTGAAGACGTCGATCGCCGTCGGTGGCTGGACCTTCAACGAGAAGGAAGAGGACAAGTGGATCTTCAGCGCGATGGCCGACAACGACAAGGCGCGCATGGAGTACGTGCTGGACTCGATTGCCTTCGCCCGTCTGCACGGCTTCGACGGCATCGATATCGACTGGGAATATCCGGGCCACGCCACGCGCGGCGGCCGGCCCCAGGACACGCAGAACTTCACGAAGCTGCTCGCTGACTTCCGCTCCGCCATCGACGAGGAGGCCAAGAAGACCGGCAAGGAGCCGTTGCTCTTGACCATGGCGGCGCCCGCTGGTGCCGGTGCGATGAGCGCGATCGAGATCGACAAGATCCATACGTCGCTCGATTGGATCAACCTGATGACCTACGACTTCGCCGGGCCCTGGGACGGCCGGACCGGGGTCAACGCGCCGTACCGTGAGACGGGCCTCGGCGTGCAGGCCAGTGTCTCCGTCTACGAGAACTTCGGTGTCCCGCTGAACAAGATCGTGCTCGGCCTGGCGACGTACGGTCGCTCGTTCGCCAACGTCGACAAGGGCGCCGTCGACGTGCCCGCCAAGGGCTCGGGTCCCGGGCTGCGCTGCACGCAGGCCGAGGGCATGGCGGCGTACTTCGAGGTGATGGAGCTCATCAATTCCGGCAAGTACAAGGCCGGCTGGGACGAGAAATCGTTCACGCCCTTCGCCTACGACGCCGCCGCCAAGGTCTGGATCACCTACGACGACGAGAAGTCGATCACGAAGAAGGTCGAGTGGATCAAGGAGAAGAACCTGGGTGGCGCCATGTTCTGGTCGCTCGACACGGACGACTACAAGAAGGGCTACCCGCTCGTTTCAATTGCGAAGAAAGTTCTGAAGTAGCGCGAACTTAGACGCCAGCGGTAGCTTCCTCGCCCTCGTCAGCTCACAGGATCGAGTGGTATTGGTCACCAAGACCAGCGACCACCCCGAGGAGCACCGTTTGAAGCAAAAGCTGACCTGGGCCCTAGTTCTGTCCCTCTCTGCGGCCACGGCCGTGCTGGCCGGCTGCGGAGAGGACGACCCCGCTGAGACCGGCGCCGGTGGGTCGGCCGGGGTCGGCGGCAAGGGCGGCAGCGCCGGAACGGGCGCTGGAACGGGCGGAACGTCGGGTAGCGGCGGCGGCGGAAGCGGTGGCACCGCGGGCGAAGGCACCGCCGGCGGCGGTACCGCGGGCTCGAGCGGCTCGGGCGGTTCGTCCGGTGGCGGCAGCGGCGGCAGCGCCGGCACCGCGGGTTCCGGCGGCACCCCGGTCGTCATCGACCAGATGATCGACGGCGACGGCACCTGCACCGGCACCGACAACTGCGAGCTCACCTGCGACGCCGCCACCTGCGCCGCGCAGGGCTGCGAAGCCGACTCGAGCTGCTGGTCGAGCTGTACGGGCGCCGGCGCCGACTGCACCGTCAGCTGTACCGGCAACGCCACCTGCGAAAACGAATGTGCCGACACGGCGAACTGCGCGCTCACCTGCGATACCACGCTGACCTGTGAACAGAACTGCGCCGAGGGCGCGGGCACGTGCGGGCTGACTTGCGACCTCGAGGCGGGCTGCACGCAGCTCTGTCCGCAAGGTGGTTGTGAGGCCGAGTGCCTCGCCGGCTCGGACTGCGTCACGAACTGCGCCGGCGCTGATTGCACGTATTCCTGCGGCACCGCGGCCGGCACTGACGACGCGCAGTGCACGTTCAATTGCCTCGGCGGCGGTTGCACGGTCGTCGGTCAGGCCAACACCAACACGAACTCCGACTGCGACGGTGGCGGCTGTACCATGACCTGCCAGGACAGCTCCGATTGCGCCTTCTCGTGTGCGGCCGGCGAGCCCTGCAACATCACCTGCCAGGGCACCTCGACGTGCATCGCGGCCTGCCCGGCGGGCGGCTGCACCTTCACCTGTCTCGACGACGCGTTCTGCCAGTTCAATTGCCCCGACGGCAACTGCACGCACACCTGCGATACCACCGACGACTGCAAGTGTGACGGCGTCGACTGTCCGTAGACGTCCGAGTGGGACAGTAGCCGCCCTCTCATCAGCCCTATCGTGCTCGAACCGCGCCAAGCGGTGATGCGTACGAAAAAGTCAGGGTGCCATCGCCACCTACCTCTGGAGGAGGACGATATGCACAAGCTCACCTTGGCCCTGGCGATGAGTTTCTCTGCCGCGCTGGCGCTCGGCGCCTGCGGCGACGCCAGCGAAGAAGACGACTTTTCGGGCGGTGCCTCCCCCAGCACGAGCAAGGGCGGAACCAGCAGCGGCAAGGGCGGCACCGGGACCGGCGGCGACGGAACGGGTACGGCTGGCGACGGCAACGCGACCGGTGGCGATCCAGGCACGGGCGCCGGAGGCGAGCCCAACGGAGCGGGTGGTGCACCAGGCGGCGCCGGAACACCGGGCGCAGCCGGAACACCGGGCGCAGCCGGTGCCGGCACGGTCATCGAGGGCGACGGCGCCTGCACGGGCACCGACAACTGCACGCTGACGTGTGACACCGGCAACTGTGGCGACCAGTTCTGCCAGGACGATTCGACCTGTACGTCGAGCTGTACCGACGGCGCCTCGTGTCACCTCGATTGCGAGGACGGCGCGACGTGCACACAAGCGTGCAGTGACGGCGCGGACTGCGTCTTCGATTGCGAAGCCCTCGACTGCTTTTCGTCCTGCGATGTCAGCGCCAGCTCCTGCAGAGCGGACTGCGACGGTACCTCCACGTGCGAAGGCAGCTGCGCGCTGGGGGGATGCCAGTTCGAGTGTGTCGACGACTCGAACTGCACCTACAGCTGCGACGGTGGCGGCTGCAACTTCACCTGCGACACGAGCGGCACCTGCAACTTCAGCTGTGACGGCGGCAACTGTACCGGGGACTTCCCGCCGTGAGCGGTCGCGCGCTAGTGCAGGAATAGACTCCTCAGTCGCTCGATGACCGTGCTCAGCGGAATGCGCGTTAGCGTGGCCAGGGCGATGGGGATGATCGGGGCCAACAGGAACGAGAGCACGTAGTGCCGCGTGAACGGTACGATGTGAGTGCCGGCGATGCGCTCCAGGGCGTTGCCCGAGTCCTTGTGGGCCGTGATCAGGGACTTCATCGGTTCGTCGACGCCGCGATGGAGCGCGGCGATGGACTCGCGCTGCATCAGGCGCGACAGCTCGGAGCCCATCGCCCCGTACTCCTCGAGCGCATCGAGATAGGCCGGCAAGAGCGGTCTGGTCAGCAGGAATAGCGGCGCGAGCAGCACCACCGTCAGGACCGCGACGATCACGATCAGCGTCATACGGTACATCGCGAAGGGTTCGTGGGCGTGGACCATCCTGTTGGCCAGCGACCCGCCCAGGTCGGCGCCGACCGCGAAGGACAGCAGCACGAACACGCGGTGCGCGACCAGCACGGGCTCGAGCCCGCCGTGCCGATCCGGGTGAAAGGCGAGCAGCCTGAGCGGCATGCGCAGCAGGCTGCCGAGCAGCCATACCCAGAGCGCAAAGGTCCAGAGCCAGGAGAGCAGGTGGGTCAAGACGAGCGGGCGCGCGAAGAAGAAGTACCAGTAGCCCGCTGGTGTGAGCTCGAGGTCTGGACGCGTTCGCCACGAGTACAGGCGATTCGCAGGGACGTTGTACTCGAGCCAGGTCAACGCGTAAGCCAGGATCACGAGCAGCAGGAGCATTGGCCAGGCGTCACGCCAGCGCGCGAACCGCTGCAGGCGCCGATCGAACTCGAGGCGCATGACCGCGCTCACTGCGCCCGAGGCGACCAGGAAGTCCATCGCACGTCCGAACATGCGATCGGCGACCTCCTTGCCGAGCAAGAGCACCGGCAACATGACGAAGAGCCGCGCGTGGACGGCAAAGTCCGTGTAAAACGGCCGCTGACCGGCGAAAACCCGCTGCTCTAGCGTGGACAGTAACAGCAGCGGGAACCACGCAAAAAGCACCAGCCAGAGCGCGTTCATCCGCCGCCAGCGCGGGTGCGGTAGGTGAAGGCGGGCGGCCAGCACGCGCAGCGGCGGCGCGCCGAAGAGTCGAAAGCCCACGCCCGGGGAGTGCGGCAGCTCCGCGACGGTCATCGTGCGAGCGCAGTAGCAAGCGCTGCACCAGGACCCTCTGCTGCGGATAATGGCTCACTGCTCCGGGCTCGGGCTATGCTGGGGCCCGAGTGACCAAGCACCGTGTCGTCGTCGTCGCTGCTCTGGTGGCGCTTCTGGGCATCGTTGCCGTGCTGCTCGTGTACGGCGGCCGCAGCAGCAGGGCGCCCAGGGCTGCTGCCAGCTCGGACAAGCCACTGGTGTTGCCGCCGCTGAGCGCGGAGCAGGAGATCGTCTCGCTGGCCGTTCCGGGCAGCGATGGCGCGCGCGTGTCGGTGCCGATCGGCGCGGAGCAGCCGCGGCCGATCGTGATCGTGCTGCACGCCGAGGCCGAACGAGCCGATCAGCAGTGCAAGATCTGGCGCGAGATCACGACGGCGCGCCCGTTCGTGCTCTGTCCGCAGCTGGCAGCGAAGGCCTCGCATGCGGAGGTCGAGAAGCAGCTGCGCGGCGCGCTGCGCGAGCTCAAGCAAACGTTCGGCGACTACGTGGCCAAGGGCTCGGTTGTGCTCGTCGGTTTCGGCTCCGGCGCCGAGCACGCCGTCGAGATCGCGCGGCAGGAGCCGTCGTTTTTCGCGCGCCTCGTCCTGGTCGACGCCGGTCACGAGGGCTGGAGCGCAACGAGCGCCGGAGCGTACAAACAGCGTGGCGGACAGCGGCTGCTCTTCGTCTGCTCGAGCGATCGTTGCCGCGCTGCGCTCGAGCCCAGGCTTCCCATCATTCGCTCGCAGAACCTCGCCGTGGAGCTGCTCCACGCCGGCGATTTGCCTGGCGCGCTCGATCCGCGGATGGTGGCGCGGCTCAAGGAGCGCTTCTCGTGGCTGACTTCGAACGAGCAGCCCAAGCGCGTACCCAATCCGCGCGGCGTGGTGCCCGAGTGATCGCGCGCGCGGCGCTGGCGCTGGCGCTCGCTGCCTGCCGCGGCCCTGTCGAGCCCGAGCCGCGGCCGCCAGTCAGCCAGCCGCGACCTGCGGCGACGGCGCTGGCGTCAGCCGAGCCTTCGGCGCAGCCCGTCGTCGAAGCTGCGGCGCCGGAACCGGAGCCCGAAGGTCTGGCGCCGCTGAGCGCGGCGTCCGAATTCGTCGCGCTCGACGTTCCCGGTTTTCGCCCGGCAGTGATCAGTCTTCCGCTCGGCGCGCGCGAGCCTCGCCCGCTGGTCGTCGCGCTGCACGGCAACTTCGATCGACCCGAATGGCAATGCGAGGTCTGGCGCGCCGCCACGCAGGCGGCCTCGTTCATCCTCTGTCCCCGCGGCGTTCCTCGCGGCGACGTGCCCAAGTCGAATGATCGCTGGGAGTACGGCTCCGCCAAGTCGACCGAACGCGAGCTCGACGCGGGCGTCGCCGCGCTGCGCGAGAAGTTCGGCGTCTACGTGGCCGACGGCCCCATCGTCTACGTCGGGTTCTCGCTCGGCGCGATCCTGGGGACGACGATCGTGAAGCAGTCCCCGGCGCGCTATCCGCGGCTCGTCCTGATCGAGGGCGGGCTCGGCGGCATGGAGAGCATCGCCAGGCACTATAAGGAACAGGGCGGCGAGCGCGTTCTCATGGCCTGCGGCCAGTCCGGCTGCCTGCAGAAGAGCCGTGGGCTGGCCAAAAAGCTCGAAAAGCTCGAGCTTTCCGCCCGCGTCGTGGACGGGGGCAATATCGGCCACACTTACGACGGCGCGATCGCCGAGGGGATCGCCCGGGAATGGCCCTGGTTGGTGGAGGGTCTTCCATCCTGGGCGTCTGTACAGGCAAAACGGCCTTGAAGCTCCGTAGTTGACGGCCCGGCGCGAAGTGACTAAACGGCCCCGACCCCGGAGCCATAGGCAGCGCTTGACACAGGGCGTGCCACGGCTACCCTCCCGTTCCCCCAAATCCGGGGGGATCCCCTTTTTTCGCGAAATTTCTCCATGCCGACGATTCAGCAGTTGATCCGCAAAGGCCGCGAGGTGCTCGCAGACCGCACCGCCTCGCCCGCGCTCCGTTCCTGCCCGCAGAAGCGCGGCGTGTGCTTGCGCGTCTACACCACGACGCCGAAGAAGCCGAACTCGGCGCTGCGCAAGGTCTGCCGCGTGCGTCTGACCAACGGCATGGAAGTGATCAGCTACATCCCGGGTGAGGGACACAACCTCCAGGAGCACAGCGTGGTGCTCATCCGCGGTGGCCGCGTGAAGGATCTCCCCGGCGTGCGCTACCACGTGGTGCGCGGCACCCTCGACGCCTCCGGCGCCGTCGGTCCGAGCAGCACCAACAAGGCCAACCGTAACCGCAGCCGTTCCAAGTACGGCGTGAAGCGCCCCAAGGCTTGATTTAGAAGGATAGAACGATGCCCCGCCGACGTGACGTACCAAAGCGCAAGATCACGCCCGATCCCAAGTACAAGGACAAGCTGGTCGCCAAGTTCACGAACTGCGTGATGCTCGGCGGCAAGAAGAGCGTTGCCGAAGGCATCCTCTACGGCGCCTTCGACATCATCGCCGCCCGCCACAAGGAGGACGCGCTCGAGGTCTTCCGCAAGGCGCTCGACAACGTGAAGCCGAAGCTCGAGGTCAAGAGCCGCCGCGTCGGTGGTGCGACCTACCAGGTGCCGGTCGAGGTTCGTCCGGAGCGCCGCGTCGCCCTCGGCATGCGCTGGCTGGTGCTGTACTCCCGCGACCGCGGTGAGAAGACGATGCGCGAGCGTCTGGCGGCGGAGCTGATCGACGCCTCGCAGCTGCGCGGCAACGCCGTCAAGAAGCGCGACGACGTGCACAAGATGGCCGAGGCCAACAAGGCCTTCGCGCACTACCGCTGGTAAGCGATTCACCCAGGCAGAAGGATCCTCACCAAGGAGCAGGCGACGCCAGCATGACGATTCCGACATAGGACGGGTTGCGACCCTTCGAAGCCTCCAGCAGGCACCAAGACGCACCCCGACCCCTTCCGGCTCAAGTGGCCTCCCCGATGGTGGGAAGCCGAGGACTGGAGGGGGTTTCGTCTATGAATCGCGGCACACATCGCCCAGCACCGAACGAGAAGACACCATGCCCCGTGAATTCCCCCTCGAGCGCACGCGCAACATCGGCATCATGGCCCACATCGATGCCGGCAAGACGACCTGCACCGAGCGCATCCTCTATTACACGGGCATCACTCACAAGATCGGTGAGGTCCACGAGGGCGCGGCCACGATGGACTGGATGGAGCAGGAGCAGGAGCGCGGCATCACCATCACCAGCGCCGCCACCAACTGCTTCTGGACCACGGGCTTCGGACCCAACGAGGGCAAGAAGCACCGCATCAACATCATCGACACGCCTGGCCACGTCGACTTCACGATCGAGGTCGAGCGCAGCTTGCGCGTGCTCGACGGTGCCGTGGCAGTGTTCGACGGCGGCAACGGCGTCGAGCCGCAGAGCGAGACCGTCTGGCGCCAGGCCGACAAGTACAGCGTTCCGCGCATCGCCTTCGTCAACAAGATGGACAAGGTCGGCGCCGACTTCCAGATGAACCTGGACTCGATGCGCGACCGTCTGGGCGTGAACCCGGTGCCGGTGCAGTGGCCCGTCGGTCAGGAAGATCAGCACAAGGGCGTGGTCGACCTGGTGCGCATGGAAGCGGCCGTCTTCGACGACGACTCGCTGGGCGCCAAGTACAGCTGGGGACCCATCCCGGACGAGCTCAAGGCCAAGTGCGTCGAGCTGCGCGAGGCGCTGATCGAGGCCTGCGCCGACGTCGACGACGGCATCATGGAGAAGTTCCTCGCCGGACGCTCCGCCGACGTCGGCAACGACGAGATCTACGCCGCCGTGCGCAAGGCCACGGTCAAGTTCGCCTTCGTGCCGGTGCTGTGCGGCTCCGCCTTCAAGAACAAGGGCGTGCAGATGCTGCTCGACGCGGTGGTGAACTTCTTGCCGTCACCGCTCGACATCCCGCCGGTCGAGGGCAGCGCGCCCGACGACGAGAGCAAGAAGCTAACGCGCAAGGCCGACGAGGACGAGCCGTTCGCCGCGCTGGCTTTCAAGATCGCCAACGATCCGTTCGTCGGCAACCTGACCTTCTTCCGCGTCTACTCCGGGCAGCTCACCAGCGGCACCAGCGTGATGAATCCGACGCGCGGCAAGCGTGAGCGCATCGGCCGCATCCTGCGCATGCACGCCAACAAGCGCGAGGAGCTGAAGGAGTGCTACGCCGGCAACATCTACGCGGCCGTCGGCCTGCGCGACACCCGCACCGGCGACACGTTGTGCGACGAGAAGAACCCGATCGTGCTCGTGCGCATGACCTTCCCCGAGCCGGTCATCTCGATCGCGATCGAGCCGCGCACGCAGGCGGATCTCGACAAGCTCGGCATCAGCCTGCAGAAGCTGGCGCAAGAAGATCCCTCGTTCCGCACCTTCACCAACGAGGAGACGGCGCAGACGATCATCGCCGGCATGGGCGAGCTGCACCTCGAGATCATCGTCGACCGCCTGAAGCGTGAGTTCAAGGTCGAGGCCAACGTCGGTAAGCCCGAGGTGGCCTACCGCGAGGCGATCTCCAAGAGCGTGCAGGCCGAAGGCAAGTTCGTGCGCCAGTCCGGCGGCCACGGCCAGTACGGTCACGTCAAGATCGAGGTCGGCCCCGCAGAGCGCGGCGCCGGCTTCATCTTCGACAACGACATCGTCGGCGGCATCATCCCGAAGGAGTTCATCCCTTCGATCGAGAAGGGCATCCGCGAAGCCCTGAACCGTGGCGTCCTCGCCGGCTACCCGATGGTCGACGTGAAGGTTCGCCTGTTCGACGGCAGCTACCACGAGGTGGACTCGTCAGGTCCGGCCTTCGAGGTCGCCGGCTCGATGGCGTTCCAGGACGGCGCCAAGCGGGCCGGTCTGCACCTGCTCGAGCCGGTCATGGCCGTCGAGGTGGTGACGCCCGACACCAACATGGGCGACGTCATCGGCGATCTCAACAGCCGCCGCGGCAAGATCCAGGGCATGGCCCAGCGCGGCAAGAACACCCAGGTGATCACCGCCGAGGTGCCACTGGCCACGATGTTCGGCTACGCCACCGACCTGCGCAGCAAGACGCAGGGCCGTGCCACGTACAGCATGCAGTTCGCGCATTACGAGCCGGTACCGAGCTCCGTTCAGGAAGAAGTGGTCGCCAAGCGCGGCCGATAGGTTTCGAAAGTAGAGGAAGGGACCTCCCAAGAGGAAAAACAGCCATGGCCAAAGAGAAATTCGTACGCAGCAAGCCGCACGTGAACGTCGGGACGATCGGTCACATCGACCACGGCAAGACGACTTTGACCGCCTCGCTGGTGAAGGTGCAGTCGAAGAAGAACCTGGCGAAGGAAATCCGCTACGCGGACATCGCCAAGGGCGGCATCGTTCGCGACGAGACCAAGACGGTCACGATCGCGGTGAGCCAC
>DATLIL010000087.1:0-5708 GCA_035539475.1 Polyangiaceae bacterium | reverse complement strand
CAGCAATGCGGGCAGCACCGGCGAGCCGCCCTCGCCGTCGCTGCCGCCACCTGGGCTCGCGGTCGAGCCCGCGCTCGACGAGTCGCCGCCCTCCGCTGATTCGCCGGCCTCGCCGCTGGAGCCCGCGTTGCCCGTTGGTGTCGAGGAGTCGTCGCTATCGCCGCAGTGGGTGAGGGCGAGGGCGAGACCGAGGGTCAGCAACACTGCCGAGGGGTGAGAGGAGCGCATGGCCGGTACTTTCTCAGGCTGCCTGGGTGGGTTCAAGAGGCTGCGGCACCGACTTGACCATTGTTCTATTTGGAGTTAGTAGAATTAACATCAATATGGCGCAACGCCGGAGCTACACCATGACCGCGCGGGCCGACGCCGCTCGCGCTACTGGCGAGCGCATTTTGGACTCGGCCGAGGCGCTGTTCGTGGAGCTGCCGTTTGCCGAGCTCTCACTGGCGCAGATCGCCGAGCGCGCCGGAGTCACGGTCCAGACGCTGATCCGCCGCTTCGAAACCAAGGAGAAACTGGTGACGGTGGTCGCCGAGCGCGTCGTCGCGCGGGTCACGGCGCAGCGCAGCCAGGCTCGTCCCGGCGATCTCGAGGACGCCGTCGACAATCTGATCGAGCACTACGAGGAGGTGGGTCCGCTGGTCCTGCGCATGCTCGCTCAGGAGCACATCCCCACGCTGGCGGAAATTGCCGAGCAGGGGCGCGCCTTGCACCGGAACTGGGTGGAGCGAACGCTGGGCCCGCTGATCAAGCCCGCGACCGGTCGCGATCGGCGCGCGACGATCGATCAGGTGGCGGCGGTGACCGACGTCTACGTCTGGAAGCTGTTTCGGCTGGATTGGGGGCGCAGCCGTGCGGAGACGGCTCGTAATCTGCGGCTGATGCTGGCGCGCCTGCTCGCGGAGGAGCCCTGATGGCGCGCATCCTGGCGTACACGTCTCCGGCGCGCGGTCACCTGTTCCCGATCGTCGACCTGCTACTGGAGTGCAGGCGACGCGGGCACGATGTCGAGGTGCATGGCCTGGCCTCCCAGGTGCCGGCCTTGCTCGCGGCGGGGCTCGACGCTCACCCGCTAGCGCCCGAGATCGAGGCCGCGCCGCTCGATGATGCCCGCGCTTTCACCGCGCTGGGCGCTCTGCGCCGCGTGGTGGCGACGTTCCTGAAGCGCGCGCCGCACGAGGTGCGCTCGCTGCGCGAGGTGCTCGCCGCACGGCGGCCCGATCTGCTGCTCGTCGATATCAACACGCTGGGCGCCGCTGCGCTGGCCGAGGTCTCCGGTATTCCCTGGGCGATGTTCTCGCCGTATCTCCTTCCGCTGCCGTCGCGTGATGCGCCGCCGTTCGGGCTCGGGCTCGCTCCTGGCAAGGGCGCGCTGTTTCGTGCCCGCGACGCAGCCGTGCTCGCCGTCACGCGCGCTGCGCTCGCGGATCTGACGAAGCCGCTGAACGCGATGCGGCGTGACCTCGGGGCTTCCGCGCTCGAGCACGCCGTCGACTTTCCGCTCCCTGCGCCGCGCCTGCTCATGCTCACCAGCGAGCATTTCGAGTATCCGCACAGCGATTGGCCGAGCTCGATCCACTTCTGCGGCCCCGGCTTGTGGCAGCCGCCGTTCGAGCTTCCGGCCTACGCCACGGAGCCTGGTTCACCGTTCGTGCTGGTCACGCTCTCGAGCGAGGCCCAGGGCGACGAGCGCATGCTGGAGGTCGCGCTGGAAGCGCTCGCGGAGCTTCCGTACCGCGTGGTCGCCAGCAGTGCTGCTCACGCGCCGGAGCGCTTCAAGGCACCAGCCAACGCTCGCGTGGAGCGCTTCCTGCCGCATGACGCCATCCTGCCGCAGGCCGCCGCCGTCATCTGTCACGGTGGCATGGGCATCACCCAGCGCGCCCTCTCGCACGGCGTCCCCGTGTGCGTGGTGCCGCACGGCCGAGACCAGCTGGAGGTCGGTAGACGGGTCGAGCGAGCGCAGGCGGGGCAGGTCTTGTCGCCCAGGCGCGTGAACGCCAGTGCCTTGCGCCGCGCCTTCGAGCTCACCGTGAGCTGTCGCGCGGGCGCGCAGGGCGTCGCTCGAGACTTCCGCGAGAACGGTGGACCACGTGTCGCTGCGGCTCGCTTGCTCGAGTGTCTGTGAGAATCGTCATGAAAACGTTTGCTGCCTGTTTTCTGCTGCTCGGGGGCTGCTCGCTCGCTTCACCCGAAGATCCCGGTGCGGTGGTTCCACCCACGGCCGATCAGGATCCGGCCCTGCCGCAGGTGAGCATCGGAGTCGCGGGGCATGAGCGTGCGCTGCACCTCGAGACCTTCGGCGATCCCTCGCAGCCGGTGCTTTTTGCCTTCCACGGCGGCGGCGGCAACGACTACCGCGCCATGCTGCCGCTGCGCGACCTCGCGGACCGCTACTTCCTGGTGTTCTGGGATTCGCGAGGCTCGGGGCTGTCCGAGCGCATCACGGCGGACGAGATCTCGGTGTCGAGCTACGTCGACGAGGTCCTGGCGATCAAGGCTCTCTTTTCGCCGGACCGCCCCGTCGCGCTGGCGGGGTACTCGTGGGGCGGCTTGCACGCGAGCCTGTTCACGGCCGCGCATCCAGAAGACGTGTCGGCGCTCGTTCTGATCGAGCCCGCGCCGCTCACGCAGTCGGGAGAGGACGCGATCGAGCCGATGGAGCTCGGCCTCGGGGACGCCTTCGTGAACGAGCTCTTCTGGCAGGTCGACTTTCTGGGGCCAAGCGATCACGAACAGCTCGATCGCAAGGCGTTCGCGGCGGCGCGCGACGCGACTCGCGACTACTGGTGCGATCCGGAGCATCCGGGCGTCTACCCGATGTGGCGGCACGGCATCTACACCGACATCAACGCCAGTGAGCGCATCATGAGCGAGGAGGGCTACGAAGCGCTCATCGGGCTCGCGACTTATGACGGGCCGGTCCAGATCTTCGGCTCGAGCTGCGGCCCGTTGAAGGCGGAGTTCCAGACGCTGCACACGCTGCCGCTGTTTTCGAACGCCGAGCTCGTCGCGCTCCCGGGCGTGAGCCACATGAACCTCTTCACCGACGAGCTCGTTGATGGCATGCGCACCTTCCTCGATGGAGCCTTGCCATGAAGAGCTCTGCCATGTGCGCGCTCGTTCTGGCGCTCGCGTCCTACGCTGGCCACAGCCGGGCAAGCGTCGAGGCCTTTGGTCTTCCCGATCGCACCGAGGCCGAGAACCTGGCTGCGCTTCGCCTCGGCATGGAGCCCGTACCTCTGCTCGAGCTCGGCTACACACGACCGAAGCTCTTTCGTATTTCCGACCACGCGTTCGACGTCGGGGCGGCTCTGGCTGCGCCGCTCCTGCTCGTGCCCGACGCCAGTGACCTTCGCTTCTCGGCGGGAGTCGCTTCGAGCTGGGAGCTCGCTCGTAGCGTGCAGCTGACCAGCGGGTTCTCGACGTTCTGGGCCACGGCCGACGACACCACCGCGCGCTCGCACGCCTTCGGCATCGAAGCCGGAGCCGGCGTGCGTTACGCCCCGGGCGGCTTCTACCTGGGCCTCCCCGTGCGACTCCGCAGCACGCTGCTCCTGCACCTCGATCACTCCGAGCTCATGCGGGACGCCTACGGTGACCGCTACGACAACGGCTCGACCAACACCCCGGTCAGCGGCGATCGGATCGACGGGCCGCACGACGGCTGGTACGGCTGGAGCGCCTGGCGTGTGTTCCTGGGCCTCGAAGGCGGCTTTTCGGTCTCGTCCGTCGCCTTCAACGCCGGAGCCGGCACGTTCCTCTCGCCGCAAGAGCAGGGCCTCTTCTTCTCGGCCGAAACCGGCCAGATCCCCATCTATCTGGAGATCAGTGCCCGAGTGGGGTTCTGAGCTATCATCGCCGCCGCCATGTACGAATTCCTCCTGATCACGCACTTCATCGGCCTGGCCATGGGCGTGGGCACGAGCTTCGCGGGGCTCGCCCTGGGGCTCGCGTCCAAGGATCTGGAGCCAGCCGAGCGCGCCAAGTTCATGCAGCGCGCGTCGGCCATCGGCAAGAACGGCAGCATCGGCCTCACGCTGCTGCTCCTGAGCGGCCTGGGCATGTGGTTCTCGCGCGGCATCACCCAGGTGCTGACCTGGGCCGGCCCACCCTTTCACGCCAAGCTCACGCTGGTCGTGCTGTTGATCGCCGCCTTCGGCTACATGCAGGTGCTGCAGAAGAAGGCGCGCGAAGGCGGCGGCCCTGCAGTGGCGGCCAAGATCCCGAAGGTCGGTGCGCTGATGCTGCTGCTCGGCATCGGCATCATCGTGTCGGCCGTGCTCGCCTTCAAGTGAGCGTCAGAACAGCGCCGTCAGGTTGAGCACCTGAAAGCTTTTGGGCGGGAGCGTGACCTCTACCCGCTTGCGAGTGCCGCGCGCTTCGAGATCGACCCAGTACTTTCCGGGCGCGAGGCGCATTCTTCCGAAGGCCATGCGCGCCGGTAGGAGCTCCCAGCTGCGGGTGTCCGGTGTGTCGAGCGCCGTCATGGTCGCCTGTGTGCCGAGGCTGAGCAGGATGCCGAGCAGGTTGTCGTTGGTGCTGCGGCGCACGGCTTCGCCCGCCACGATCCGGGTCACGAGCCGCGTGATGGCAGCGGCGACCACGGCGCCCTTGGCCTCGTCCCAGGCGCGCCGCGCCTCGAGATCGATGGCCACGGCGCCTTCCAGACGTTGCCATTCGCCGTTCAGCGCGAAGCCCGGTGTGTCCCAGGTGCCGCGCGGGCGACCGAGCTCCGGGTAGTTGACCCAGGTGACTAGGCCCTGCGCGGCGAGGTGGTTGGCGCGCGCGTGATCGGCGGGGCCCATGTACGTGGCGGCGTAGGTGAGCGCGAGCCCGATCGGGACACGCTTGGCGATCTTGATCGGTACGCGGCCGAAGCTCATCACCACCAGTAGCTCGGCGCTGTCGTCTTGCTCGGCGCTGTCGTCTTGCTCGGGCTTCTCCTGCCTCGGCGTGGCCTCGAGGATCCTGGTGATGCGCGGGCTGCGGTACGCCGTCTTCTCTGCCAGGCGCCGGATCGGCTCGTGCAGGCTGGGGTACTCGCCGTAGGTCAGCGCCTCGTCGTAGTAGCGCATGGCCTCGTCGGCGCGGCCGCTCTTCTCGAAGGTGAATCCCGCCAGGTAGCTGCCGGGGCCGAGCATGGCCACGGCCGGATTTTCACTTTGCTTGATGTAGCTCTGCATCACTGCCAGGCGTCTGGCCTCGATGCGCGCGCCGTTCAGATCCCGGCCGACGAGGTAGTTCACCATGTTGATGGTGTTGATGAAGAGCTTCTCGTAGGCGGGCGCCTTGTACGGACCGCTGTCGTCCGAGAACATGTAGCGCCCGATGTCGTCCACGGCGTTGCGCGAGAAATCGAGCGTCTGGATCTGCTTGTCGCAGACCTCGAGATCGCGGCTCGAGAGCTTGTAGTAGCCGAGCTGCTGCAGCAGCATGGCCCGGTCGAGCAAGAGCAGCGCGGCGTCGTCGTCGCCGAGATCCTCCGGCAGATCCTCGGAGCGGTCGACGTCGAGCTCCTCGTTGATGCGGTTCAGCGCTTCGCGCGGACTCTGCGCATCGAGCGCGTTGCGCACCGGCTGCATGCGGTCCGAATGGCCGGCGCAACCGAATGCGGCAATCGCAACTAAGAGAGCAGCGGCTTTCATGGACGCTCCGCCCCGGAGCGACGACTAGATCACCGCTTTGGTGACGTTGGTCTTGTTCTG
>DATLIL010000086.1:0-3054 GCA_035539475.1 Polyangiaceae bacterium | reverse complement strand
ACCGTCTCGTTCCATGTGCAGGAGCGCGACGGAGCAGCGGCGTCGAGCGTGACGGGTTCGAAGTTGTTGAGCGGACCGCCGTCGGGCGGCTCGAAGCCGCGGCCCCGCGCCGCGCGGTAGCGGGCAACCGTATATTCGAAGCGGTCCATGAAGAAGGGCGGGAGCGTGGCCAGGCGCTCGGGCTCGCCGCTGTCCGCTCCGAGCTCGATGATCGCGGGATCGCCGAGCACGAAGCTGCCGCCGCTGATGCAGACGCGCTCGTCGAAGAGGCCCGCGTGGGCGGCTGGCGGAGCCGACTCACAGGGCACGTCATCGTAAGCGCTCCACGTTCCGACCAGCGACGTGGTCGCGTGCTGGCGTCCGGCGCTCAGCGCTTCATCGGCCAGGGGCACGAGCGCAGCGGCCTCGTCGACGCAGGTCCTGCGCCCTGCCCAGTCTGCCATCGTGCCGAGGCACTCACCGTCGAGCAGGAGTCGAGCCGTCGATTGCCGCGCCGGCTCGACGCGGATCTGAGCCAGCCGATCGATGGTCAGGCCTGGCTGCGGCTCGCCCGTGGGCGTCACGTCGCTCTCGCCGCTGACCAGGCGCGGCTCGAGCGAGAGCTCCTCCGGCGCAGCGGGCTCCGGCTCCGTGCTCGGTTCCTCGCGACCCACGCGCAGCGTGACATCCATCGGGCCGCGAGCGATGTTGCCGACCAGGGCGAAGTAGCGCCCCGGCGCGAAGTCGTAGGTGAGGCCGGATAACGTGCCGAATGCCGGGTTGGCGTCGTCGTTGCACGCGACCTCGGTCGCGGGATCGCCGCAGACCGAACGCACCGAGAGCACGCTGTCGGCCACGAAGCCCCAGTCGTGCCCGGGTGCGGCGTGCGCGATCTCGACGCGCTGAGGACCTGCTTCCGTCACCTCGAACTCGAAGGCGACCAGGCCGCTGCGGGTCTCGTCCCCGGCGCAGCTCACCACGGCGTCGTCGAACGCCCCCGACGGCAGTCGCGCGCTGCGCACGCCCTCCGGCGGGACCAGCTGAGCCATGGCGCATGCCTCCTCCAGGGACGAAGCAACGGCGGGCTCCTCGAACGACGGTCTCTCGGCGAAGCGCTCCCCGAGGTAGTCGCGCGTGTGCCCCTCTGGATAGCCGCGCAGGCGCACGAGCACCGTCCGGGCCGTATCGGGCGAGTCGTTGTACACGCTCATACTGAGCGGGAAGTCCGAGGGATTGGGCGTGGCGAAGTCGCGCCACGCGAACCAGGTCCCGTCGTCGTGGAAGAGATCGACACGCAGCCGACTCAAGCCATGCGGCACGGCGACGTTGGTGTCGATCTCGATCAACACCTCGCCGTAGGGCGGAAGCTGCTCGGGC
Source organism: Polyangiaceae bacterium (assembly GCA_035539475.1). Lineage (GTDB taxonomy): Bacteria > Myxococcota_A > Polyangia > Polyangiales > Polyangiaceae > PMG-095. Next base: position 1,698 of record DATLIL010000086.1, on the reverse strand, counting down.
TCCGAGCTGCAGCCGAGCGCGAGCAACAGCAGGCCGACGAGACCAGCGCTGCGATTCATCGCGAGACCGGGGCCACCCAGCCCAGGTTTCCCCCGTCGAGCGGCGGGCGCTCCGGCTCCGGCTCGCTGCGGGTCAAGAAGTAGGTGCTCACCGCGACGCCGCTGACGACGACGCCTGCCGCCGTCCAGAACCACCACTTCTTGAACAGCGATGGTTGTTCGCGCACCAGGCTGGCGCGAATGGTCGCCTCTTCACCGGGGTTCACGCGCACGTCGGCGTGATAGCGCACGAAGTCGGGCTTCGTGACCTCGATGCGGTACGCGCCAGCCGGGCGCAGAATGTCGAGCGGAGCCGGGCCCATGTCCTTGCCGTTGATCGACACCAGCGCGTCGCGCTCGTTCGAGGCGACGCGAATCGTGGCCGGCATCCGCTCGAGCTCGAGGCGGAGGAAGGCCTGCTGCCCCGGCGTGAAGGATCGGTTCACGACCACGTTCGTGTAGCCCTTGCGCGAAAGCGTGATCACGTGTGGACCGGGATCGACGATGACCTCGAAGTCGCCGCGCGGCGCCGAGGTGCCCGGCCCGGGCGCTCGAACGCCGGCTACCAGGACAGGCCCTTCGGCGAGCGGTCTGCCGTCGAACACGAGCCCCGCGCCGGCTGGCTCGATGCGCATGGTGACGTGCACCAAGAGGCGCTCGATCTCGGCGGCGAAGGCGTTGGCTTCGTCCACGATGCTGGGTGGCAGCTCCGCGCTCTCGCCGTTGCGCCGTAGCGCCTCCTGAAATCGCTGTCGCGCACGCGTGTAACGTCCGAGCGCGCGCTCACACGCCCCGATGTTGTAGATCGTCATCGCGTGGGGGTGGAGCTCGCTCGAGCGCTCGAAGGCCGCCAGCGCCTCACCCCATTGAGCGAGCTTCACCAGCCGCAGACCCTCGAGGTACAGCGCTCGCGCCTGCTCCACCTCGGGAGAGACGGGGGCGCTCTCGACGTTTGGCGTGGCGGCGGTGGCTTCCGGCGTCTGGGCGCGCGCCTCCCGCGTTACCAGGCCAGCCAGCAACGCCAGACCACCGAGGACGATTCGTGCGAAAGGATGCAAAGTCGGCATGACCGCAGACTCGACTGGAAAACAGCCCCTGAGCGTCGATCGAATATATCGAGCTTCGCAAGCACCGTCTCGCGGGGGCTCCACTACCAGCGTCCCACATCAGCTCAGGTCCCCTCACTCGGTCGTCGGTACGAGGCCGCCGCAGCGGTCGGCGCACTGAGCCGCCATGCACTTGTCGAGCGGGCCGCAGGACCCGGTCTGGCCGCACTGTTCGTCCTGCTTGCTGCACCGCTCGGCGACGCAGTCGCCGCAGGGATCCACGGACTCGTCCGGAGTGCCTCCCGCGCTGGCCGTATCAACGGCACAGACGCCGTACTTGCAGCCACCCGGACAGGCTGAAACGGCGACGATGGCGCCGCCGCTGCACTGGTACGAGCTCTTTGGATCGCCGAGTGAGCTGAGGTCGCCACCGCAATAGACCCCGTCGGCCAGGCCGCCGCAGCTCGCTTCGAGCACGGCGGGATCAGGTTCGCCGGGCTCCCCACCGGCGCCGCCGTCGATCGCGTCGGTCGTGTCGCCCGCACCCCCCGCACCGCCTGCGCTCGGCAACACCGGCTCCGGTGTCGCCATGACGCTGGCGCCGGGATCACCGC
>DATLIL010000085.1:0-2788 GCA_035539475.1 Polyangiaceae bacterium | reverse complement strand
CTCGACGGCCGCGCTGAAGTACAGAACGACGCGAGCGGTGCGCGCACCCACGTTCGCACCACGCTCGAGCCGGCGCTGGCTCCGGTGCTCGGACTCGGTTACGAGCTCGGCGCTGACGACTCGCTGGGGCTTCGTTGCGCGCGGCAAGGTGCTCTCACTACCCGCGGCGCTCGGCGTCGCCTTCGCGCTGCCCGGCGGCAACCTGTCGAATATCGAGACGCTGCGCGAGGACCAGCCCGCGTGGCTCATCGACGAGCTCGGCAACGACGTTGCTTTCGCCGGCGTGGGGGTCGCGCTGCGGCCGTTACCCTGGCTCTCGCTGGGTGCGACGCTCGGTTATCTCGCCGCCGTTCGCGGTGGCTTCACCGTGAGCGGCACCGCCGTGCAACCGATCGGTGATCGCAGCAGCCTCGACTCCGAGCTGCGTCACGCCGTCGACGCCGATCTGGTCAGCGTGCGTTACCCCATCTTCGGCGCGCTGATCGAACCGTCGCGCAGCTGGCGCCTGGCGCTGGTCTACCGTGAAGAAGCGACCATCGAGCAGCGCATCCAGGGCGAGCTCGCGGGTGAGGTCGAGTATGGCCCTTTGCGCTTGCCGGTGGAGTACCGCTTCGCCTCGGAGAGCGTGGCCGCGTATCTGCCGCGTCAGGTGACGCTGGCCGTGAGCCTGCTTTCGCATGACTCGACGCGCTGGGACGCGAGCGTCGCGTACCAGAACCTGGCCGAGCTGCCGTCGCCGGAAGCGCGCACCAGCAGCCGGGTCCATGCCGAGCTGCCGCCCGGGCTCGTGCTGGAGCTACCTCCGGATCGCGACGCGCCCGCGCTGAAGTCGGCGGGTTTCGGCGATCGGATCGTGCCCCGTCTGGGCGTGGAGCACACCCTCGAGCTCCGTTCGAGCTGGCGGCTCGCCCTGCGCGGAGGAGCCGCCTTCGAGTCATCCGCGCGCGAACGACCGAGCGCATGGCTCGATGCGTCGCGCCTGCTGCTGAGCAGCGGCGCCGGCCTCGCCTGGAGCCCGGGCGGCGTCGCCGAATTGCGCCTCGATCTGCACTTCGGGTACGCCCACTTCTTCGAAGAGAAGCTTCTCGTGACGAGTACCCATTTGGATCAGACCGTCGCAGGCCATTCGCTCAGTACGGGTTCGAGCCTGCGCGTCAGTTTCTACTGATCACTCGAATGTAAGGACTGTTGACATTCGACGACACTCGCCAGCCCAGTGAGCGGCGTGAGATAGTGCGGATAGACATGCGTCTTGTACTCTTCGTCATTGGGTCGTTGGTCCTGGCTTGCAGCTCGACCGAGGGAGGCGACTCCGGTGGCGCGGGCAGCGGCGGCAAGGCGGGTGGTGGCGCACCTGGTGGCGGCACCGCGGGCAGCACCGGTGGCGGAAGCAGCGGTAGCGGTGGGACGGCGGGCGGCAGCGCCGGAACGGTTGGCAGCTCTGGCAGCGGTGGCGATGTCGGTACGTCTGGCAGCGGGGGCAGCGCCGGAACGGGCGGCAGCAGCGGCGGCTCGACAGGCGCCTGGGCGTGCCCGGCCGGTCCCTTCGACGCCGACCCCGTGCCCGATGCAAACACGGCGGAGCCCATCGCCGGCGTGCCACCGGACGACAACTATCAAGAGAACGGCTTTCACATCATCGAGGGCCCGGTCTGGTTCGAGGGCGCGCTCTACGTCTCGCAGATCACGGGCATCGGCTCGCCGCCCAAGTCGCGCATCATCAAGAGCCTGGACGGCGCCGTGACGGTGCCGCTCGGCGACATCGGCACGAATGGCCTGGCGATCGACAACACGGGTGCGCTACTCGGTGCGCGGCACCTGGACGGCTCCATCTCGAAGCTCGATCCAGCGAACGCCGCCAACGCGATGGCCGTCATCTCCATGCACGACGGCGCTCGCTTCAACTGCCCCAACGACATCGTGGTGCGCAGCGACGGCAACCTCTACTTCTCCGACCCGAACTACCAGGCCCCGGACCCCACACCTCAAGATGCGACTCGGGTCTATCGCGTGGCGCCGGGTGCAACGACTGCGGACGTCGTCGACGAGAGCCTGGACAATCCGAACGGCATGCTGCTGACGCTCGACGAGAACACGCTCTACGTCACCCACCCGAACGGCATGGTGCAGTATCCGCTCAACGCCGACGGCTCCGTCGGTGGCGGTTCTCCGGTCAACGGCATGCCGGGCGGCGACGGCATGGGCATGGACTGCGCCGGGAACATCTACATGACCGGCGGCAACGCCGTCGTCGTGTACTCCCCGGACATGACCGAGATCGACAGCATCGACTTGCCAGAGAACAGCACGAACGTCGCGTTCGGCGGCCCCGAGCGCAAGACGCTGTTCATCACGACGCTCGGTAACACCGCGCGCGCTTACAGCATCGAGCTCAACGTCCCCGGCAAGCCGTACTAGCGATAGTCGGAACTAGACGTTTGTTTCGGGTAAGTACACGACTCGGAACAGAAGGTTCTGCTCACCACGGCCCATTAGCGTCGTTGGCAACGCGAACGTCTAAGCAATGATTGCATAGTAAGGATTCCAAGCTTTGGGATCCGCGCGTCCGCCACATCAACGCCGTGGGACAGTGGGAGATCGAAATGCGCCGTGGAGTCCTTGTCATTGGGTCGTTGGCACTGGCTTGCTCTTCGAACGGAGGTGACGCCGCCGGGGGCAGCGGCGGCAGCGCGGGAAATGCCGGAGGCGGCGCGCCGAGCGGTGGCTCCGCGGGTGCAACGGCGGGCGGTGGTGCGGGCGGCGGCAGCAGTGGCAGTGCCGGTAGTAG
>DATLIL010000084.1:0-4048 GCA_035539475.1 Polyangiaceae bacterium | reverse complement strand
CCCATGGCACCGCAGGTCTCGGGCGTCTTGTTGTCGGCCCCGCCGCAGCGCGTCTCGCCGAGAGCGCACGACGGCGCCCCTCCAGCTCCCGAGCCACCGCCCTGACCGCCGCCACCCTGTCCTGCGGCTGCGGGCTCGGTGTGCGTCGTGCCCGTGCCCGCACTGGCGCCTCCCGCCATGTTGCCGGCGTTGCCGGCGTCGCCCGCCTGCCCACCGTCCTCGACGGGAGACGAACCAGCGCCCGCGTCCCCTTCGCTGCGGGGTTCCGGCTCCGAGATGCCGAGCACGCTATCGCAAGCGAATGCCAGCAGGCTGACTGCGAACAGACCAACGCCGAGTCTCATGACTGCTCCGTGCGGCGCTCAGAAGTCACGTGCGACCTCGAGGTGCGGCAGACCGCCGCTCAAACCAACTCGAACCTTCGCCGCGGGCTCGCTGCTCTTGGCGCCGAGATAGAGGGCCACGCTGCCCACGGCCAGCACGCCGCCGGCGACGAAACACCAGGTCGAGACTCTGGCCGCATCGAGCGCGTCGTTGCGGAGCTGGGTGCCGCGTTCGTCGCAGCCGCTCTGGTCACAGTGCCCGTCCGCGTTGGACGCCTCGTTCTTGGAGCGAGCGTCGAGCCCGAACGCCGTACCGATGCCGAGACCCACGAGGCTACCGACTGCCAGCACCAGGCTCGCCTTCTCGAGCCCGCTCGCAGTCGACCGCGACTCGTCGGGAGCGGGCGCTCCGGCGGGCGGCAGGACGGGAGCTGGCGAGGCGACGGGCGTCGGAGCGGGCGTCGCCGGCGGGGGATTCAGCGCGAGCACGGGCACGATGAGCGTCTTTTGATCGCGCTCGCCTCGAACGATCACCGTCTCGGTCCAGGGGACACGACCGTCGGCGGTCACCTGGATGCGGTGCGCGCCACCGTCCACCGGCAAGGCGGTGCCGAACTGCTCGCGCCCGAGCGCCAGCCCGTCACGCGTGATCTGCAGCGCCGGCGCCGTGGTGAGCTCCGAGGGAATGACGATCGTCAGTGTGGAGAGGCGCTCGGCCAGGGCCCTCGAGCGATCCTGCGCGGCGGTGCGACGATCGGGCTGGCCCTCGCTCACGGCGATCTGTTCGGCGCGGAGGTAGCTTTGCCAGGCCGTGGCCAGCAGCCCGGCGAGCTCCTGACAGTACGCCAGCGCCAGCATCGTTCCGGAAGCGGGATCCGCGCGCTGACTCTCCTCGAACTTGCTGCAGGCCTCGGCGTAGCGCTTTTCAGCCAGCAGGCTCTTGCCCTGCTGAAAGGCCTCTTCGGCACGCTCGGCCCCGCCCGCCTGCGCGTGCCCAGCCGAAGCGAGCACGAGGGTCGCCACCATGACCGCCACGACACGAGTCATTGCCGGATGGCTACTTCAATTCCACGCTGAACGCGAGGGACAATCGCTTGCTTCTCGCACGGTTCGAGGGCGTCGTTTGCCAGTCGGCCCGCGAGCATGCCCGTGTCTCGCTCGTGAGCCTCTTGCAGACTCTCGACGGTGCGACGAGCCACCAGACACAAGAGCTGAGCACGTCCAGAGACTCGGAGTCGGCGAAACGCCGCTCCCACCTGATTGGCGATGGTGCGCACCGACGTCTGCCGCAGGCGCGCCATCTCGTCGTAACTCTTGCCCTCGGCCAGGAGAGCGATCACCGCGTATTCCGCGGGCGGAAGCAGCGACTCCAGAACCGCGTCGGGGCGAGATACCCGCGCGACCCACTCGCCGCTCGGGGGCCACCAGGGCTTCAGAGGCGTGCTGCGACGCGAGCGGCACGCAGCGCTGGCGTGCGCGGCGAGGACCAGCATCAGGGGGGCACGCGAGGGGATGCACGACAGCCCCATGAACCTGAAACATTGCTGCAGCATGGCGGCGACGCTGGACCCGGCCAGACCGAAGTCGATGGCCACGCACTTCTGTGAGCTCCCGATGAGGTAGAGCTCCAGCGCATCGATCTGACGTCGAGTTAACGCCCCCTGCCGTTCGGACAAGGGGCCGGGAGAGGCTCTGTTGAGCCGGAGGGAACAGTGCTCCGGCGTGGAGAAGGTCTCCACGATCTTGCATCGGCCCATCACGAGCTCGTCCCACAGCGAGGCGAGCGACGCTGCTGAATCGTAGTCGAGGGATAGGGTCATCGGCTCACTCACAGCCACCTTGGTAGACCCTGCCAGTCGGGTGGTCGATCGCAGTCGCTCGCAATCCCGGCTTCTCCCGGTCACACCGACCGACTAGTCTCGAGAGCGTCGATGGCCGAGTTGCGAGCGTGGAACGGCGCAGTCCGGCTGCTCTTGAGCCAGCACCTGGTCGGACGAGCTTCGGAGTGCGCCCTGCGCCTGTCGGGGAGCTACGTATCGGCACAACACGCGCTGCTGCGCTGGCAGGACCGCTCCTGGGAGCTCGTGGACCGCGGCAGCCGCAACGGCACACGCCTCGACGGCGTCGCGCTCGTTCCGGGGCGTCCGTATCGACTGGCCAAGGGAGCGACCATCACCTTCGGTCACCCTGACGAGCGCTGGACGGTCGATGACGTCAGCGCGCCCCAGCCGATGGTCGTCGAGCTCGAGAGCGGCGATGCGCTCCTGGCTTCGCATGGTCTGCTGGCCATGCCGTCCAGCGCCGCCCCGGAGTGCACGCTCTTTCTGGATGTGGACGAGCTCTGGAAGGTCGAGACCCAGGACGGCAGCGTGCGACCGCTGCACGACGGTGAAACGCTCGAATGTGCGAGCAAGCGCTACCGCTTCTGCGCCGCGCACTTCAGCGAGGCGACGGCCTCCGTGCTGCAGACCACGGGCAGCGACGAGCCGGGCCTACGCTTCTCGGTGTCGTCCGACGAAGAGTTCGTCGAGCTCACCCTGGAGTACGAGAGCCGCCGCATCGCGCTGGGTTCGCGTGCTCACAACTATTTGCTGCTGACGCTGGCCCGGACCTACCTCGACGACTCGGCCGCGGGCACGCCGCCGGAGTCGAGCGGATGGATGGACAAGGAAGAGCTCGCCGACGGGCTCAGGATGACCCCCCAGCAGGTCGACGGCGAAGTGTTCCGCATCCGCAAGCACTTCGCGCAGCACGGCCTGAAAGAAGCGGCCACGATCATCGAGCGCCGCGCGCGTACCAAGCAGGTTCGCCTCGGCATTCGCCGCGTCACCATCGATCGCCGCTAGAGCGAAGAGAACAGACGCCAGAAGGCGTCCATGGCGAGCTCGTCCTGGCGGTTGTGCCCCTCGCCTTCCGTGCGGCAGGCGATCACGGGAAAACCATCGTCACAGCCCTGGTAACGCGCGCATGGCGCTGGATCCTCGGGCACGGGCGCGACGTCCGTCATGCAGCCGTTCTGTGCGAGTACCCGGGCGAGCTCGTCGTCGGCCCCCTGCTGATCGAAGGGGTTGGTGGGATCGTCCAGGTCGTGAACGGTGGCGCGGGCGAACTTACCCACGCAGTTGCTGCCATTGCCGGCACGTCCGCCAGAGAGCGTACCGGTCGCGCGCAGCTTGTCGCCGCGCGTGCACTCGAGCGTGTTGGTCATCCACGCTCCGCTGCTGTAGCCCATCGAGAACACGCGCGAGGTGTCGACGCAGTATTCGTCCTCCATGGCCGCGAGCATGGCGTCGAAGAACTTCACGTCGTCGCCCTCGCCGCCGTACGTCCAGCAGCCGTCGTCCGCGCCGGTGCCGCGCACCACGATGGCGTCGCTGCCGGTCTGCTCCTGCATCGGAATGAAATTGTCCGGACCACCGCAGCCGTGCAGCGTGAAGACGAGAGGATACGCGCGCGCCGGGTCGTAGCCGGTCGGCAACCAGACCCACCACTGCCGGTCGCTGCCGTTCACCGGAAGCGTCGGCTTCTCGACCCAGGTGGCGAGGTCTTGCGCGGCGGGCGAATTGCAGCCCGCACTCGGAACGGCGCCGTTCGAGCCGCCGCTACCGCCCGTGCCCCCGCCACCGAAGCCGCCGGAGCCGCCGCCGCTCGCACCCGCGCCGCCGCCGCCCACACCCGCGGCTCCACCGAGCCCACTGCCACCGAGCCCGCTGCTGCCGCCACCG
>DATLIL010000083.1:0-3401 GCA_035539475.1 Polyangiaceae bacterium | reverse complement strand
TCGAGCTGAAGCAGACCAAGGAATTCTTGGAGTGCGTCATCGACAGCTCCGTCGACGGCATCGTCTCGGCCGACCTGCGCGGCACGGTGATGATCTTCAATCGCGCTGCGGCGCGCATCTTCGGCTACCCACCCGAAGACGTGGTCGGCAAGCTCAGTGTCGAAAGCCTGTATCCCGGCGGCGTGGCCAAGGAGGTCATGCGCATGATCCGCGATCCTGGCGTCAACGGCTACGGGCGCTTGCAGGACTATCGCGTCAACATGTTGGCGGCCGACGGCAAGCCGATCCCGGTGACGCTGTCGGCCTCGCTGGTGATGGAGGCGGGGCACCCGATCGGCTCCGTCGGCATCTTCACCGATATCCGTGAAAAGCTACGCATCCAGACCGAGCTAGAAAACGTGCAGGAAGAGCTACGTAACAAGGAGAAGCAGGCCATCATCGCCGAGCTCGCCGGCGCTGCCGCGCACGAGCTCAACCAGCCGCTGACCAGCGTGATCGGTTACTCCGAGCTCTTGCGCCGTCAGGTCGAGCCGGGCTCGCAGCTGGCGCAGGCGGTGGCCATCATCATCTCCGAAGCGGAACGCATGGCAGAAATCGTGCGCAAGGTCGGGCGCATCACCAAGTACGAGACCAAGACCTACGTCGGGGGCGCGCGCATCCTGGATCTCGAAAAAGCCAGCGGCTCCGAGGCAGAGCCCGAAGGAGGCGCGTCGTGAGCGCCGAGACGGACGCGGATCACGAGACGGGTCGGCTCAGCGTGCCGGGGTCGCACACCCGCCGCACCTCCGACTCGCCGATCGCCGACCCCTGGCGCGATCAGCTGCTCACGCTCTCGATGCAGCTGCCGCTCGAGGCCACCTTCGAGGAGCTCGGCACGATCTTCCTCGACCACCTGACCGCGCTCCTGCCGCACCTGGCGGTCGGCGTGTGCCTGGTGGTCGATCCGGGACGCGGCCCGATCGTCGATCGTCGCCTGCCGCTCAGCCTGAGCCAGGCGAGCGACCCCGATCCCACCCGGCTCTTCCCGCGCCTCGGCGAAGAGCGCGTGATCGGCGTCGACGACGGCGGCATGGGCGGCTCCACGCTGCACGTCGCCGCGCAGCCCGGCACGAGCCTGCGACCCCTCGATCTCCAGATCGCCGAGCGTGCCGGCATGGTGCTCGGCGCCGGCATTCGCCGCGCCCAGACCTACCAGGACACGCAGCGCTCGGCGCGCGAGCTCGAGCGGCTGCAGGCGCACATCATCCAGGCCGAAAAGCTGGCTTCGCTCGGCCAGATCGTGGCCGGCGTGGTGCACGAGCTCAACAACCCGCTGACCTCGATCATCGCTTACGCCGACTACCTGACCAAGAAGGCCCACGGCCGCCTGCCCGATCCGAGCGCAGAAGACGACATCGAACGCCTGCGCCGCATCGAAGACGCCGCCTCGCGCATCCTCAAGTTCTCACGCGATCTGGTGGCCTACGCGCGCCCCTCGACCGAGGTGCCCGGACCGCTCGGCTTGAGCGAGGTGATCGACAAGGCCGTCATCTTCTGCGAGCACGAGTTCGCAGTCTGGGAGATCCAGGTCGAACGCGACGTGCCGCCCGATCTCCCCGTCGTGCGCGGCGTCACCGGCCAGCTCACCCAGGTCTTCGTCAACCTCTTCACCAACGCCGCCCACGCCATGTCCGTCCGCGGCGGCAGGCTCAAGGTCTGCGCCCGCGCGACGCCCGGCGAAAACTCGATCACGGTCGACATCGAAGATAGCGGCGGCGGCATCGAGCCCCGCGATCTCCCCCACATCTTCGAGCCCTTCTTCACCACCAAGGTCGACGGTCGCGGCACCGGCCTCGGCCTCTCGATCGTGCACGACATCATCGACGGCCACGGCGGCACCGTCTCCGTGCGCAGCCTGCAAGGCAGCGGCACATGCTTCACGCTCACGCTGCCCCTGGCGGCGCGCCCTGTCAGCCTGGTCCCTCCCCCGCCAACGCCCCGCTAGGCTGTTTGGTTGGGAACACACCATAACGCCTCCGCCTGCCGCCCTCTCGGGCCGGGGAGATGGCCGCAAAGGCGCAAAGGCGCAAAGGCACAACGAGACGGCGCTGCGTCGCACTTCACGTCTTCATTTTTTCCTGCCGGCTCCTGCGCATGGCGCCCCCCTTCGGTGTCGAGCTTCGGCGGTGTCGCGCATCTGACTGTGCCTGCGAGGGCCAGCCGAGTGACCGAGCAGCATCGCCAGACGATCAAACGCGACACATCACATCCTCGCGAAGACACCGAAGCTCGCTAAGGAAAGACGACGCTCGCGCGCAGGACCCGGCAGGAGCAAAAAACGTAGAGCGAGAAGGTGGTGCCGTCTTCCTTTGCGCCTTTGCGCCTTTGCGGCCATCAGTCCCGCCGTAAGGCGCGGCAGGCGGTGGCGTTATGGCGTGTTCCCACCAACCAGACCACGAGCGTCGTCGGGATTGCGCGAGGCCTGCGTCAGCAGGCCGAGCTGGATCCACATCATGGGTCTTGACCACGGCAGATCACGATCCGCGAACGAGACGGGAGTCAGGCCAAACTGACCGAACAGGCGCGGCTTTCCAACAAGACGCCCGGAAGGCCAGGCGCGATGCGGAGGCACTCCGCAAAACAAACAACCAGCGAGGCTGCGCGCAGCGCAGCCGAGCGGCGCAGCGCAGCCGAGCACTACTTCACAGCGCGGATCACCAGGACCAGGATGCCGTTCTTGTAGCTCTGGCCGGCGACGATGAAGGCCTGGCCGAGCTTGGCTTTGACTTCGAGCAGCGGGAGGAAGTCGCCGCCTTCGGGCTGGTTGATGCTGGCGGAGATGCGCACGAAATCTTTGGGCAGGATCTCGAGCAGCTTGGTCTCGAGCATGCGGCCGTTGGGGAGCTTGAGGCGCTTGGGGTCGTTCTTGATCAGCGGCAGCTTCTGGCGGTCGAGCAGCGTGTAGCTGTCGTAGGACGAGAACGGCGGGTTCTTGAGCTCCGGCATGTCGCCGATGCGCTCGTCGATGCCCTTCTTCTCGTTGGTGGCGTGCAGCACCGAGATCTCGGCAAAGTAGGGCGCTGCGTCGGGCTTCTTGCCCTTGTCGTCCTCGGCCAGCACGACGTTCGCGGGGAACGTGCAGAACGAAAGGCCGAGCAGTGTGACTGCCCTGCGACCGAGCTTCATAACGGCATCCTACTCGGCGCCGGATCGCTGAGCCAGATCACCGGCGTTTCGCCGCTTTCGCCCCCGACCATGAAGATGGTGCCCGGTTTCTCGCCGAAATCGACGCTCTCGATCGCGATGGAGGGTTCGAGGGCGGCGGGCAGCACGGCGGCGGTCTTGGGAGCGGGCTGGCTGAGGGCAGCGGGCGCCGGCCGGGTGAGAGGTGGGGTTGGGGCCCCACCGGCAAACGAGACGGG
>DATLIL010000082.1:0-2521 GCA_035539475.1 Polyangiaceae bacterium | reverse complement strand
CGCCTGTCGCCCTTGTCACGGCGAGCTCGGCAGCGGTGCACGGCGGCTGAGCGAGGTGATCCCGGTGCTACCCGACGAGGCGGTGGCCAAACACTCCTCGTACAGCGTCGAAGAGCAACGCCTCGTCTTCGTGGAGAAGGTACGCCACGGTCGCTTCTTCGGCTACGGCGGGTTCATGCCGCCCTTCTCGCTCGAGGCCTTGCCCGATGAACGACTCGCGGATCTGCTGAGCGCGCTGGAGCTCTATCCGTGAGGCAACGCGCCCTCGTCGGCCTGCTCGCAGCGCTGGGAGCAAGTGTCGCCGCCGAGCGAACGGCGCACGCCAACGGCGCCTTCCCGCTCGCGAATCAGCTGCTCGCCAATCCGTCCGACGCGACAGAGCTCGTCATGCGCGGCAATTTTGGTCTGGTCGTCTCGAGAGACGGCGGCGAGAGCTGGGGCTGGCTGTGCGAGAAGGGCATGGGCTACGAGAACATCGAGCCGCCCATGGCGGTGCTCGAGAGCGGCGTCGTGCTCCTGGCGCTGTCGACCGGCATTTCTCGCAGCGATGCGAGCTGGTGCGACTTCGGGCTCGCCAGCGGTATCTCGGCCAGCGTCGTCGATCTGTCGATCGAACGGGCCACCCCCGAGGCAGCGGTGGCGCTCAGCCTCGACCTCGAGACGATGGTCTCGCAGGTCTGGGAATCGACCGACGACGGCCAGAGCTGGTCGGCGCTGGGCGACGCCTTCCCGGACTTCGAAGCGACCACGCTCGACGTCGCCGCGACCGACTCCGATCGCATCTACGTGAGCGGTCGCTCGGTGCCAGGTGGCAAAGGCACGCTGCTGCGCTCCGACGATCACGGCGCGAGCTGGACCAGCTTCGAGATCCCGAGCCTGATCGCCAGCCTACCTTACATCGCTGCGCTGCACCCCGACGATCCCGACACGGTCTACGTCCGGCGCAACGGCAGCCCTGGAACGCTGTGGGTCACGCGCGACGGCGGCGAGAGCTTCACGATGGCGCTTCGCCTGAACGGCCCGATGAAGGCTTTCGCGCTTTCGCCGGATGGCAACACCGCTCTCGCAGGCAACCTCTCCGACGGCCTGCACCGCGCGGATACCGAGTCGCTCTCGTTCGAGCGCATCGCTTGCGCCGGAGTCCAGTGCCTCAGCTGGAACGAAGACGGCCTCTTCAGCTGCGGCGATCTGCTCGTCAACGGCTACCTGATCGGCAAGTCCACCGACGCTGGTGAGACCTTCGACAGCGTCCTGTTGCCGTCGTGTCTCACTGGCCCGCTGGAGTGCGGCGACACGACGTCCACCGCCATGTGCGCCGCTGATTGGCCCACGGTACGCATGAACCTGAGCCCCACGGAATGCGCCGACGATCCCGGCGCCATCCCGGTCAGCACCGCTTGCTTCCAGACGGGCGGCGCAGGGGGAGCAGGCGGAATGACGACCGGCCCGGAGAGCGCCGGCTCGGCAGGCGATGACGCCGGCGCCGGTGGCGACGCCGGCGCTGGAGTCACCACCACCGCCGGAGCCGCGGGAGAGCTCTCTTCCAGCGGCGGCATGCCTCCCGCGAGCGAAGAGCCGTTGCTGCCCGGTGGAGGCTGCTCCTGCGCGCTCGGCTCACGCCGCGAAGACAGTTGGATCTGCATCCTGCTCGCCGCCGGAGCCCTCCGACGGCGAGCGCGTCGTCGAGCCGCTCTCAGTTCAGGCAGGCGATGAAGGCATCCTGCTCGTCGGCGCAGGCTGCAACCGTTGGAAAGCCGGCGGGGCCGCAGGTGACTTCCTCGCCCTCGGCGCACTGAAGGAGCGCGCCGTACTCGGCGGCACACTCACTCTGCAAGAGGCTCGCGCAGTTCTGTTCGCAGATCTGCTGGGTCGCCGGACCGTTCTCGCAGTCCGCCGCCATCGTCGCCTCACAGCCTTGTTCACAGACCGAACCGACGGGACCGGCGCCGGCAGTACCGTCACTGCCGCCGACGGCGTCCGAGCCCGCCGCACTGTTGTCGGAACCGCCGACACTGTCGGACCCACCAGAGGTGCTGTCCGAACCGCCAGCGCTGTTATCGGAACCACCAACGCTATCCGAGCCACCGGCAGTGCTGTCCGAGCCGCCGGCATTGTCATCGGAACCGGCATTGCCAGACGTCGTGCCGCCCTTACCGGCCGTTCCACCTTTGCCCGTCGAGCCAGCAGTTCCGGCTGTGCCGGCGGAGCTCGATCCACCAGTATTTCCGCTGTCGCCGTCATCGCCGTCATCACCACACGCGATCGGAAGAGAGAGACCACAGAGGAGGAGTGCCGCGCTGCGAAGCGAATTCATGACGAGGACGTTAACACGATCCTCGCCGCATTCGTCGGACGCCTTGACAAGTACGTGCAAGGCAGTTAGCTCTCTCAGTCCCACTCGGGAAGGGTCCCGGAAGGCAACGCGGCATGAGCGGCACCACCGTACATAGCGCCAATTGGCGCGGCTACCGCCACTGGGCGCATGCGATTCAGTCGCAGCGCGCAGCGGCGAAGAAGCCGC
>DATLIL010000081.1:0-8594 GCA_035539475.1 Polyangiaceae bacterium | reverse complement strand
GTGCTGACCGTCCCGCCGCTGCTACTCGCGCCGCCCTTGCCGGTGCTGGTCGTGCCGCCGCTGCTCGCGCCGCCCGAGCCACACGGACAGGCCGCGAAGGTGCCGTCCGGGTTGCAGACCAGCATGGTCCTGCTGCCGTCTTCACAGGTACAGGCGATCTGCGTCCCGGGCGTGCAGCTGTCGTCGTCATCGACGCTGGCGCCGTAACAACCGAGGGGAAGAGCCGCCAACGCGAACGCCATCTGTGCCCACCGCATCGTCAATGCCTCCGCCCTCGAACGTAGCAGTGCCGGGCGGACGGATTCTAGTGGCTTGGTATTGCTCCCGCCTCGACCAGGCGGATCCAGAAGCGTGAGCCGCCTTCGGGTCGCCGTTCGTAGCCGATGCCGCCGCCCCAGCGTTCGAGGGTGATCTGACAGAAGTAGAGGCCGAGGCCCGTGCCAGAGACCTGGGCCTTACCACCCGCGAAGAGCTCGAACAGGAAGGGCAGGACTTCTTTCGGCACGCCGGGACCCTCGTCGTCCACCGTCACGCGAACGGTCCCCTCTTCTCCTTCCAGCGATACGAACACGTGTCCTTGTGGTGGGCTGTGCCTGAGCGCGTTCTCCACCAGGTTGGCCAGTACCCTCACGAGCCGCGTCTGCTCGGCGATCACGCGTATGGGTACTCTCCCGACTGCTGCCTCGACGCGCACCTGATTGACGCGTGCGACCGGCTGCGCCTCCTGGACGACGCTTCGAATGGCCTGAACGAGATCGGGCGCGGCTGACGCCGGTGGCGGGGCGACGATGGCGCCGTGCTCGGCGGAGAAGACGTCCAGAATGTCGGCCACGAGCGACTCCTGGCGCTTGGCCGCCCGCAGCGCCAGCTCGGTCCAGCTGGCAGCCTCCTCGCTCTGCGGAAGCTCGGACAGCAGCGTCAGCGCGCCCAGGACTCCGTGCAGTGGGGAAGCGAGATCGTGCACGATCGAATGCACCAGGATGTCCTTCAGCTCGATCTCGCGTGTCAGCGCGCGGTGCGCGAAGCCGAGCTCCCTGGCGCGCTGGAGCACCAGCTCCTTCTCGGTGAAGAGCTGCTCGTTGCGGGTGATCACGAGCAGGTTCTCCGAATCGACCCGCAGTGCGGAAGCCTCGAGGTGAAATTCTTCGCCGTCGGCCCCGATCTCCGTCCAGAAGTCCGAGTTCGCGTGCTCGGGCTCCCTGGAGTCCCAGACCCGTTCGGCGTCGGGCAGGAAGATCTCGAGGAACGGGAAGACGTCCTGAATCACCAGCGGCGAGCACGGAGTGAGCGCATCGATCCCTAGCGCGTTGCACCAGTCGGGACACGGCCCGCAGCGCGTGAAGCGACCGTCGTTCGTGCGCTCGAGCAGCAGCCTGCCGAGCGCGGCCATCACGTGGCTCGATTCCATGCCTCCGCCCTCGTTCCGTGGATCACGTCGACGAGCCTACCGAAGGCCTCATCGACTCCTTTTCCGGTCTTGGCGCTGGTGTAGACCAGCAGCCAGCCTTCGCGTTCGAGCCGCTCCAGGTCGCTACGTGCCGCTCCGGAGCCGTCGTCCAGATCCGATTTGTTGATGGCGGCGACGAAGGGCAGGGGTCCGACCGTGGCCTGGAGCCGTGCTCGCAGCGCCCGTGCTGTCTCGACCGTTTCCGCGCGCTGGCCGTCGATGACCAGCAGGTATCCGCCGGCGCCACGGAAGTAGGCGGGCTGCACGTTCTGGAACTCGTCCTCGCCGCTGAGGTCCCAGATCACGAGCTGCGTGGAGTGGTTGCCGCGCCGGATCTCGCGCGTCTCGATCGAGACGCCGATCGTGGTGCGGTAGCGATCCGAGAAGATGCTGCGAGCGAAGCGCGAGACCAGGCTGGTCTTGCCGACCGCCGTCGCTCCGACCAGGCAAATCTTGACCTTGTCGCTCACTGGCCTGCTCCCTTCCCACAAACAGGTCCGCTCTGGACCTCGAAGCGGGCGCTACGGGTGTGCCCTCCCACCTCGGAGACGCTGCGCCCTCGCACCCGAACCATGTCGCTGGTGAGGCGCGGCGCCTTCTCGCGCAGCGCGGCGAGCACTGCGGTCGCGCGCTCCGCGGCGAGCACCGTGTTGCGTCCAGCGGCGCCGATGGGGTCGGCGTCGCCCACGACGATGACACAGCGCTCCAGCCCGAGCTCGCTCGAGAGCAGCCTGACGCGATCGATCAGCCGCGCCGCTTCCTCGATCAGCGGATCGGAGCGTGGCGACAGCGCCGACGAGCCCGGGGCGAAGCGCACCTCCGCCACTGCGAGCGCCTGCGTCACGGCGGCAAGCTCCCCAGCCGTCGTATCGGTGACGCGATTGTCGACCCGCTCGATGCCGGGAGTGGTCGGCGCCAGCGCCAGCGCCCTGGTGAGCCAGGCCTGGGGCGCCTCCCCCGAGAGCTCCAGCGTGCCACCGACGACGCGGATCTCGACGCCCGCAGGGGCTCCTGTGACCCGACGAAAGCGTTGCGCGATAATCTGCGGCTCCAGCGAGTAGAAGGGCTGCAGCGAGAGGTCCAGTGCTGGATGACCGAGCCGGGCCGTGAGCTCCGCTGGCGTGGCGGCGAGTGGATCGCGAAACCCGCGCAGGCGGTAGCGACCGTGCTGCCGCGCTGCCGACGTGACGACCACGCCCGGCTCTGCCTCGATCGCCTCACGATAGTTCGCGAGCTGCCGCTCCCCTGCCAGTGCGCGCACGTGTCCATGGACCAGGACCGCGGCGATCGCGGCGAGGACCCCCGCGGTGAGCAGGGCCAGCAGCCAGCCGCGCTGGGGCGGCTTCGTGCGTTGTTCGAGCAGACACTGTTCGAGCAGCGGCCGCGTCACGGTGAACGGCTTGGTGTCGACCACGAAGCTTTTCAGGTCGGCGTGCCACTCGAGCGAGATCTTTTCGCGGGTCTCGACCATCGAGCGGAGTAGGGTCCGGGGCGCGACGCCACGCACGACCAGGGCCATGGCGATCATGGGCCCTCGATCGATCCAGACCCTGACGTCGCCCATGGCAAACTCGTGCAGGTACGCTCCGGTCTGCGTAGGTTCGAAAGCTTCCCGGCCGAACGTGTCGATCGCTGTGAGCATGGACGCGACCTGGTCCGGGTCGGCGGCGGGCAAGTCCTCGGCCGCCACGTGCTGCAGCACGAGCCCGCTTTCGCTGTGAATCAGAAAGACCTGCTCCACGCGGTAAACCAGCGTGCGCAGCATGACGACCTCGGCGAAGGGCCTGCCGGTCCGCAACGCCTCCAGACGCCACTGTACGGAGCGGACGGACAGGGCCCTTTCGAGCGTCTCGTTGAAGCGCTGTACCAGGGCGGCGATGGAGTCGGTGACCGCTTTTCGGACAGCGGTTCCGATCGTCGGCGCCAGGAGCTCTCCGAACCAGTGCGACTCGCGGCTGGCGACGTCGCGGATCGTGCGCGTGACCGTCGGCTCCAGCGCTGCGGCCAGGGCGGGGCCCCGCTCCTCCGACGCCTGCGCCAGGGCTTCCGGCAGCACCTTGGCCACGGTGGGCGCGGAGTCGACGCCGATGATTCGCCGAACGTCCTCCAGGGTGCCCCTGGGCTGGTCGCTGACGGGGCGGGGACGCCCTCTGTAGCGGCGCTCAGGGCGCGGAGTGCCTCTCTTCTGCATAGGCCCCCTGCTCGAAGGCTGTATCTGCAACACCGAGCTCTCGTTCGAGGGTCTCCGTGACCTCATGCCGCAGCCGGGTGAGCTCGTCGAGGAAACGCTTGGCTTGCTGCAGCAGCTGGTCCCGGAGCTCTCGTTGCGCCCGGACGAGCGAGTCGTCGAGCTTGGCCACCCGCTGTTCCGCCGTGGCGATGGTTTCCCGGTGCTCCTTCGTGAGCGCGCGGATGGACTCGTTGGTTTGAGTCAGCTCCCGTTCCATTCGAGCGCTCAGCGCTTCACCTTCTTTCCGCATGTGCGACTCAATCACCTCCATGCGCCGTCGGCTCTCTTCCTCGAGCTCGTGAGCCCGAGCCGCCATGTGAGCCTCTGCGCGGGCCACACGGCGCTCCAGGTCACGAATCGCGGCGCCGACGAGAATTTCCCGAAGTTGGTTGAGGGCGTCGGGTCCCTCGAGCGACAGAGAGCGCGCCTCGCCGATCGGTCGACTGGGCTGCGCCTTGCGCTCCTCGGGACCAGGCTCCTGGCTCTTTGCCTGCGCTCCTTGGGCGCGCGGCTCCTTGTCGCTGGTCATGCCCGGGTGGATGCAGGAATCACACCCGAGAGGGATATCTAGGGCGCCGCTGGCAGGGGGTCGACGCGGTCCACGCCGGTGCCAGGCGGTTCACCCAGGAACTCGACCCAAGCGCGCTTGATGCACGGGTAGTGCTTCACGGCCTCGGTCTCGGACAGGAACGCCTGCAGCGTCTTCTCGAGGCGGGCGCGCAAGCCGGCGTCGTCGATGTCACTCGCGCCGAGCATCTTGTTCGCCATCGCCAGCGAGAACATGTCCGGAAAGATGCGCGCGCCCAGGTGCTCGAGCGGAATGCGCAGGGCCCACAGCCCCCGGTTGCCGCCCGCCATGGAGGGGGAGGCGGAGAGCAACAAGCCGTGACGCCCGTCGAAGGGCTGGGGCCGGAAGCGGGACGTCCAGTCGATCAGGTTCTTGAGCGTGCCCGGAATCGAGGCGTTGTATTCGGGCGAAGCGATGACGAACGCGTCCGAGTCCAGCAGCCGGCGCTGAAGCTCGCGGGCTCCGGCGGGGATGCCCTGCCCGGACTCGACGTCGCCGTCGTAGGAGGGGACGTCGAAGTCGTTCATCGACGCCAGGTCCACGGTCGCACCGTTTTGCTCCGCGATGCGCGCCGCCGCGGCCGCGAGCTTGCGATTCAGAGACCCGGCGCGGAGCGACGCCGCGAAGACGAGCAGCTTGAGCTTCGGTGCCTGAGGCTTCATGACGCGATCATCCTTTCGAGAAGTTCGATAACACGACCGCGATCGGCGCCCGGTGCGTGATTTTACTTCCCGGGGCTCGCGCGATAGCGTCCGCGGCGTCCATGCTTCGCGCCACCCTGGCTCGTGTCCTCGATTGGCTCAGCGCCGATCGCTCCACGTTGCCGCCGGCGGCGCCACTGGCGGAGCGCGCGTCGACGCTCGTGGTCGTGCTCGCGACGGTGTGGTTCGCGCTCGCCGCCCTGTGGGAGATCGCCGCGCCGTTCGGGGCCGGCCACTACGCGGCGGCAACGGCCGTCGCGACCGGCGGCGAGAACATGTCTCGCTGGGGGGTGATCGGGCCGATCCCTCACTACACGCTGGCGCCGCCTCGGGGCGCGGACTTCTACTGTCATCACCCGTGGGGCATCTTCTGGACCGCGGCGGCGTTCGTGAAGCTCTTCGGTCACCACGACTTCGTCTGCCGCTTGCCCGCGGTGCTGATGAGCGCGGCGATGCCGGCCTTGCTGTTCGCCATCGCGCGCGCGGCCTGGGGCGTCGTGGCGGGCGCGGCGGCGGCGGTGGGCTTCGTGGTCCTGCCGATCGCGCTCTCGTACGCGAACTTCTTCACCCTGGAAGTGCCGGTGATGTTCGGCCTCTGCCTGGGCATGTGGGGTTACCTGCGGCTCGTTCAGAGCGGTCGTCGCCGATTCTTGATCACCGGGCTGGTCGGTCTGATCTACGCCATGCACGCCGACTGGGCTGCCTTCGTGTTCGGCGCGCTGTTGCTGTCACTGGGCTTCGTGCGCTGGATCGTGCTGCGTCGCTACTTCGTTGCGATCCCGTTCCGCCGCTACGCCGTGTACTGGAGCGTCGCGGCCTGCCTCGCGCTGGCGAGTGCAGCCTTCTATCTGCTGTCGTTCCAGGGGCTCGGCCAGCTCGAGCAATTTCTGAGACAAGGGGAGTTCCGCACCAAGGGCTCGCACCTGCCTCTGGCGGACGTCCTGGAGTCGCGCCGGCTGTGGCTGGAGACGATGTTCACGCCGGTTGCCATCTTTCTCGGCAAGGTCGGCGCGGTCGTGCTCGCGCTGCGCAGCGTGCTGGTGCGTCGAGACGGCGAGTGGCTGCCGCTGTGCGTGCTCGGCATGGCCGTCTTCCAGTACGTCGTGTTCAAGAACGGCGCGGACATCCACATCTTCTGGCCGCACTACTTCGCGCTGTACTTCGCGCTCGCCCTGGGCGCGCTCACGCGAACGCTGGAGGTGGCGCTCGCGGGCTTCTGCAAGCTGCTGAAGCGGCCGCAGCTCGCGGTCGCGGCTTCGCTGGTTTCGCTCGGCCTGGCGCTGCTGGTATCGGCCGTGATCCTGCCTGACGGCGTGCGAGCGCTCGGCTTTGCGCGCAAGACGGGGGGCCGCTTCAACGAGCAGGGCCACATCATTCATCCGGACATCGACAAGGAAAAGGCGCTCGAGTACGTCGCCGAGCGTTTGCCGACGAGGTCCCAGGTGCTGCTCCATCGTGGCATGAAGCAGTCGTACTTCATGGACTGGGTGCTCCAGCGTCCGGTCGAAACGCGCGCGCCGGGCCGCAGCACGAGCGCGGATCGCTTCTATCTGGTCGATGCGCGCTTCGCCTCCGCGGAGGAGCTCGACGTGCTCATCGATCGTCACTCGGTCACGGTGCTGGGGCCGTTCTGGTTCGTCGATCGCAACGCCGCCCGGCGCCTGCAGACCCTGCGGATCGCGCGGCGTGAACCCGGGCCCCTGGAGCGGTTCTTCGTGCTGGGCTCGCACGCCGCGCGCGAGGTCGAGGCCGACCCCTGGAGTGCCTGGGAGCTCACGGTTCATTTCCAGGAGGTCGCCGTGGCTCCGCCCCGGTCCGAGCCGGTGACGTTCGAGGAGCTCAGGATCGCCCACAACCAGGCGCTGTCCGCGGGCGAAGAGGCCCGGGCCACGGCCCTCCTGGCGAGGCTGCTGCAAGGCACGGACAGAGCCTCGCGCTGTCGCTATGCCGACGGCTCGGAGCTCCTGGCCGTGCGCTACGAGCAAGGCGCGTCGGATGTCCTCAGCGTTTATCTGAAGGCGGGCGAGGCTCGCGGCACCGCGCTGAAAGACGACGAGCTCCGTTTCGGCATGGAAGCCATCGTCGAAGACGCGCCCGCGTGGTCGACGGTCATGGCCGATCCGGTGATTCGCGACGTCGGGCTGCCGAGCACGATCCCGATCCGGCGCTGGCGGCCCGGCTTCGTGTACTCGAGCATCACCGAAGTGCTGAAGCGCCCGGGGCGCGAGCGCTTCGTTGCCGGCTTCCGCGGCAGCCAGGCGCCGAGCCCCGAGGGTTGCTCGCCGGATCAGACCGTCCTGGTGCTCGAGGACTGACGCCGATGCTGGCTCGAGCCCGTGCGCTGTGGTCGTCGCTGAAGCCCCGGCTCGGGCCTCACGCGCTAGGGCTCGCCGTGGCAGGCACCGTGCTGGCGCTCGGCCTGATCGCGTACCTGTCGACGTCGGCTGCGTGGCGAGCGGGCTCGGACGGCTTCTACTCGTACGTCTACGCGCGTTCGCTGGCGTTCGACGGCGATCTGGACTTCACGAACGACTACCGCTTGTGCGGCGATCCGTTTCACATCGGCCAGGAGCGCGTCCCCGGCAGGCCCGACAACATCTTCTACTTCGGTCCCGCGCTGTTCTGGACGCCCATCCTCCTGCTGCTGCGTGCCGTTGGCGTGTCCGGCGACGGCTGCGGTCTACCCTGGTCCTTCGTCTGCTTGCTGATCGCGCCCTTTCTGGCTGCCGTTGCCAGCTTCGCCACGTACCGCTTCGTGGCGCGCTGGTTCTCGGCCGGGGTCAGCGCCGCGGCGGTGGGCGTGACCTTCTTTGGCGGACCGGTGCTGCTCTGCGCCGCCGGCCTGCCGAGCTACGCACACGTCTACGAGCTGTTCCTGAGCAGCCTGGTGTGTCTCGCCGGCAGCGGCCTCGGCAAGGACCCCGGCAAGAAGCGGATCGCCGTCGTGGCCCTGGCACTGGCGGCGCTGATCACGCAGCGGGTCTCCAACGTCACCTTCATTCTCTTGCCCCTCGCGGCCCTGGCTGGCTCCGCGCAACCTCGGCAGCAGCGGCTGCTGGCGGCTCTCGGGGTCACGCTCGGCGCGCTCGCCGGCTGCGCGGTGCAGGGCGTGATCAACGCTGAGCTCTACGGCTCGCCGCTGGCGCTGTCGCACGGCCCCCATTTCCTCAGCCTGGCGAACGCGCACCCGTTCTTGACCCTGTTCGACGCCGAAGAGGGCCTGTTGTTCTTCTGGCCGACTGTCTGGCTCTCGCTGCTGGGCATCGCGCTGATCCGGCGTACCGAGCTCAGGCTGACCGTCATCGGGCTCGCCGGCATCGTCATCATCGAGCTCATCCTCGATTCATCCGCCCTCGACTGGGCTCCGGCCCGACGTTTCCTCAAGCTCGCGCCGGTGTTCTCGCTGTTCGCTGCGTACCCGCTCGAAAGGATGTCGGACTGGCTCTCGCGCCGTCCCGAACGCTGGCGGATCCTGGCCGCGGCTGCGACCATCGCGCCTCTGGCGGCCTGGTCCACTGGCTTGACCTGGGGCGCGCCGCGCGGCGCCGTCGAGCTCGGCACGCCGCTCCGGCAGAAGCAACTCTACGGCGGCGGTGTGACCGGCTTCTGGCAGCTCCTGGACAGCGCCTTCGGCACGCTGCCCATTCT
>DATLIL010000080.1:0-3833 GCA_035539475.1 Polyangiaceae bacterium | reverse complement strand
CGTGTCCTCGCCAGAGGATGGATCCTCTGCTCCGCAGCCAACCGCCGCGACAGCAAAGAACAGAGTGAGCGCCATCACGATTCGCAGCTTGAACATTACCCGTCACCCACTTTCCGGTTCGCGAATGCGAACCATCTCCCTCCATGAACCACGAATCGATCACGCTTGTCACGATCGTATTGCTCTTCGAATCGACGCAGCAAAGCTCGCATGACAGTGCGCAAGATTGGCGTTCGAAGTGGAGCGACGACCATGCCGCTCTTGCACTGCAAAAACCTGCAGAGCTCCGTCTGTCACTGCGACGCCGACCGTAGCCATGCAGCTCTTGCACGCCCGTCGCGTGCTCGTACTACGCGGTTCGTGCACAACGTCTCAGAACCGCACGGCGAGCCTATTTCGCGAGCCGCTCGTGACGACCATGGCACAGGCGTTGCCTCACTCGTGGGGATGAACGCCGTGGTCGCTCTCGAGCGCATCGCGTTCCTGCTGGAGCGGGCGCACGTTCCTCACTACCGTCCGCGAGCCTTTCGACGCGCGGCGGAGTCGCTCGGGCGTTTGCCGGCGGGAGAGCTCGAGCGGCTCGCCGCGGCGGGGGAGCTCAAGGCGCTCTCCGGCGTGGGCGACACCATCACCGAGGTCGTGCAGGAAGCGCTGCGCGGCGAGGAGCCGAGCTACTTGCGGGCGCTGGAGGCTCGCGCGGCGGCGCGGCCTGACGACGCCGCCGGCGAGCTCTGCCGGGCGATGCGCGGCGACTGTCACGTGCACACCAACTGGTCCGACGGCAAGAGCAGCCTCGAGGAGATGGCGCTCGCGGCGCGCGACCTCGGCCACGACTACGTCGTCATCACCGACCACTCGCCAAGGCTGACGATCGCGCGCGGGCTCAGCCCGGAGCGGTTGCGCCAGCAGCTCGACGCCCTCGCCGAGCTCAACCAGCGCTTGGCGCCGTTCCGGATCCTGAGCGGCATCGAGGTCGACATTCTGCCGGACGGCTCACTCGACCAGGAGGAAGAGCTGCTAGCAGCGCTCGACGTGGTCGTGGCGAGCGTCCACTCCCACCTCCGCTCCGAGCGCGCAGCCATGACCGACCGCATGCTGGGGGCGATCGAAAGCCCGCACTGCGACGTGCTCGGGCACTGCACGGGCCGCATCGTGGTTGGCAGGGGTCGCAAGGAGTCGGACTTCGACGCGGAGCAGGTCTTCGGCGCTTGCGCGCGTTTCGGTAAGGCCATCGAGATCAACTGCCGGCCGGAGCGGCTGGATCCACCGCGACGGCTACTGGGCTTGGCGCGTGAGCTCGGCTGTCTGTTCGCGATGGACACGGACGCTCACTCGCCCGGTCAGCTCGACTGGCAGCACTACGGCTGCGACCGCGCCGTTGCCTGCGGCGTCGCGGCGGACAGCGTCGTCAACACCTGGAGTCCCGAGCGCCTGCTCGCCTGGACGGGCTCGCACGCCTAGCCACGGTCACTTCGCCGCGCTGGCCAGCTCCTGCACCAAGGGGTCGAGGTCTCGGTAGACCTGCAGCCCGTCGCGGAACGTTCCGAGCGCTCCCTGCCGGGCCAGGATGCCGTAGAAGCCGCTCGAAAAATCGATGAAAGGGTACGCCCCGTAGGCGCCTGGAGAAGAGACGCGGCCGAGGGCGTCACACGAGTCGTTCCAGGTTCGGTAGGGGCACTCCCGCCAGTTGCCGAGCCCGTAGTGCCACATCTCGTTCGCGCTCGAGATGGGCGACCCCACGATCTCGACGCTCCCGATCGGAGTCTGATCGGTGAACAGCTCGTCGCGCGAGTCGGCGCTCAAGAGCTCGCCGGTGAATATCGCCCGCAAGAAGCCCAGGTACTCTTCGGCGGTCCAGTGCATGCCGCCGGCGAGGCGAGGATTGGCCGGGGATGGCAGGTCGAAGGCGCCGCTCGGAAACAGCCCCGTCTGGCTCTTGAACTCATCGAACACGTCGCTCCATTCCGCGACCCCGCGCGCCTCGACGGCCATGAGTCCCGCTGCCTGCAGATGGTGCGAGCCGTACACGAACTCCGCTCCCGGGCTGAGGCTGCTCGAAGCTGCGGCGTCGTAGATCGCCTGCACGCAGCTCTCCAGGGTGCCGAACGGGTTACTGACGCAGGCTTCGTCGAGCGCGACGGCAGTGGGTTGAAGACCCGAGGTGAAGGACAGGAGCTGTCGCAAGGTGATCGCGCTGCGCGGGTCCGAAGCGTCCGTGGTCCACCAGTCGACGAACTCCCCCACGTTGGCGTCGAGGCTGAGGTAGCCCTCGTCGACGAGGTTCAGGATGACGGCCGCTGCGACCCACTTCGAGGTCGAGGCCGACTCGTAGACAGTGGTGGCCGACGAGTCACCCTTGCTCCCCTCGAAGAAGGTCCCCTCTTCGTCCCCGAGCAGCAGCGTGAAGGGGACCTCGCTTTCATTCGATGCGATGGCTGCTCGGAGCTCGTCCTCAGCCTGCAAGGGGCCGCTCGAGCCCGGAGCGCCAGCCTGATTCTGAACGGGGGCTCCGCCGTCTTCACCGGAGGTCCCTGCTGCCCCGCCGCCGCCGGCCGTCACCGACGGGGTCGAGTCGCTTTCACCACAAGCACTAACGCAGGGCAACGCGAGCACGAGAGCCAGGGTCACCAACGGACGAACTGTCGATTTCATGGCGGCGAAGTCCCCGCTCGACTGCACAGGGCGTGCCACCAGTTCACGGCGAAGTTTCTCGACGCTCGCCGCCTTGCGCGCTCCCAGTTCGCGGCCCTCACGTGAACCAGGGGTCACGCTTCACCTGACGCGCTCGAGCTAGCCATCGAGCAGTGCCGGATTGGTCAGCCCGGCGATGAACCGCGCGCCGCGCTCGGGCGGCATTCGAAGGGCACCAACCAGCAGGTGTGTCATGGCCTTGCAACCGACCTCTGGCGGCACGTTGACGCCCGCCTCGACCGTCTGCAGCAGCGCCTGCTGCTCGGAGCTCGGCAGCGCGCCCGCGATCTCTTCGATACCCTGGAGGACGGCCGCTCGCTCGAAGCGCGGCAGCGGCTGGTTCGTCTGGAGCTCGAGCCTGAGCGCCTGACCGCCGAGCTCGAAGTAGCGCCGAAGATCCTGATCGGAGAGCTTCTCGATGGTCCCGACGAGCTCCTCTTCGGTAATTCCGCCGGACCACATACCCGCGCAAACCTTGGGTGACTTGCGAGCGAGCTCCAGCTTGACCGCCTGCAGCGCCATGTACTCCTTCGCTGGCAGTCGCAGCGCACCCTGGGCCGCGAGCTGCTGGCTGAGCGCAGCCGCCGGGCCGCCCGTCGCGACCACCGCCATTTCGAGAGCCGGCTCTCGGCCGATGCCCGCTTCCAGGCGCTGCTTGAAAGCAGGCTCGTCCATGATCGGCTTCATCACGGTCTCGAAAGCGGCCTTCGCCCGCGGGTTCTTTTCCAGCGCTTGCAGCGCTTGAGATTCTTGGGCCTTCGGAGCCAACAAGCGATAGCCGATCGGCCCCGCAGCACCCGCCACGACCGCCGGCAAGATGACGAACCAGTTCACCTTGGGTTTGCCGCTCACCACAGCTGGACCTCGTAGTCGTCGTAGGTGCCTCCCGCACACACTCCGTCGGTGCAGGTCATGCCGAGCAGAAGATCGCAGTCGTCATCGCCGCAGCCCCGAAAGCAGACGAGGTCGCCGAGAGCGTTCATCCTGCAGAAGTTGGGGTTTCCCGCCGGATCCTTGCCGCAATCGGCGTCGGTGGTGCATTCCTGCGAGCAGAAGGCGTAGCCGAGGCAGATCTCGCTGAGGCAAGCGCCGTCGCCGCCGATCCCGCAATCGTCGCCGTTGGCGCCGTCGCAACCCGAGTC